>JAJRUN010000127.1 GCA_024277755.1 Gammaproteobacteria bacterium
GGAAGCAATCCTGGGTTAACGCTTATAAAAATACGTGCGGCAACGAATGCTGTGACCGGCAAAAGTTCGGCAGTGAAATTAAGCGTAAAAAAAACGGCCACCGAGTAACTCGGTAACCGTTTGTTTTTTACTACTTAAAAATGGTGCGCCCGACACGATTCGAACGTGTGACCGCCTGGTTCGTAGCCAGGTACTCTATCCAGCTGAGCTACGGGCGCATATTTTGAGGCCAGGATTATCCCGACAATAACACCTTGTGTCAAGCTAACTATTTGAAACAGGAAATAATTTCTTGATCCAAAAATGGCGGAGAGCGAGGGATTCGAACCCTCGATAGAGTTACCCCTATACACCCTTAGCAGGGGTGCGCCTTCAGCCACTCGGCCAGCTCTCCATTCTGCATGAGGGTTAAACTGATAACAAAAAACATCTATCAGTAAACATCCCTAAACACGCGGGCGTAAGGATACCGTTTGATGCTGCGACAGTAAAGTATCTTTTTGTTATTTAAGGGTGATTCTTGAGGATTTATGAATTTCCAGAGGTTTCTTGAGGATCGTTCTGATTGCCTTGGGCTTGTTCAGCAGCTTTTTCTTGCTGAATGCGCTGATAAATCTCTTCTCGATGAACAGATATTTCTTTGGGCGCATTTACACCTATTCTTACCTGGTTACCTTTAACGCCAAGCACGGTAACCGTGACGTTATCTCCTATGATCAGCGTCTCTCCCACACGCCTGGTCAATATCAGCATAGCGATCTCCTTATCTGCAATTCCTGTAGGTCCAACGGTCAAGCAGCTACGACTTAACCAGGCTGTCCCACCTGTCTTGCATAAGTTATCGACCATCAATCTGATAACTAAAGAAAAAGCTAGAAATTCAATACCCTGCAGAGAAGACCTAGGCAGGAAAAGTAAACCTCATACAAGCCATTGTATTTATTGTGGTTTATTGCCAAGATCGAACTCTGCGTGTAAAGCCCTAACACCAAGCTCGAGATATTTTTCATCAACAACAACAGAAATTTTGATCTCAGAAGTGGAGATCATACGGATGTTAATTCCCTCATTGGCAAGAGCCTCAAACATCGTGCCAGCAATACCGGCATGTGAACGCATACCAACACCAACCAAGGAGATTTTCACAATTTTGTTGTCACCAGATACTTCGCGTGCCCCCAGGTCTTGCTTAGTCTGTTCTAACACGGCCAAAGCCTTGTCATAATCATTACGATGCACAGTGAAGGTAAAATCGGTGGTGCCATCGACACCCACATTCTGAATTATCATGTCGATTTCGATGTTTACTTTGCCGATCGGGCAAATAATCTTCGAGGCTACCCCTGGTTGATCAGGCACACCGACAATCGTCAGCTTGGCCTCATCACGATTAAAGGCAATCCCAGAAATCAGCGCTTCTTCCATTTCCTGTTCCTCATAGGTAATCAGGGTACCTTCACCCTCTTTAAAACTGGACAGCACCCTCAGGGGCACATTGTATTTTCCGGCGAATTCAACGGCGCGGATCTGCAACACTTTGGAACCGAGCGATGCCATTTCCAGCATTTCTTCAAAAGTGATTCGTTCAAGGCGACGAGCCTCAGGAACAACACGAGGGTCGGTGGTATAAACACCATCAACATCAGTATAGATCTGACATTCATCGGCTTTCAGTGCTGCAGCCAAAGCAACCGCTGAAGTATCGGAACCACCCCGACCAAGCGTGGTGATATTACCTTCTTCATCAGACCCCTGAAATCCGGCAACCACCACCACCTGGCCTTTATCCAGGTCACGGCGGATGCGTGAATCATCAATATCGAGGATGCGTGCTTTATTATGCACGCCGTCGGTACGAATGTGGACTTGGTGACCGGTGTATGACCGAGCAGAACAGCCGCGCTCTTCCAGCGCCATACTCAATAATGCAATGGTGACCTGCTCACCGGTGGAAAGCAGCACATCCAATTCGCGTGGCGCAGGGTTGTCTTGTATTTCATGTGCCATACCAAGTAAACGATTGGTCTCGCCGCTCATGGCCGAGACCACAACGATGACATCGTCACCCTTATCGCGCCAGCCTTTAATCTTTTCGGCGACCGCTTGAATACGCTCGACCGTGCCAACCGAGGTACCACCATATTTTTGTACAATTAATGCCATTTGACTTCAGCGTTATCTAAAAAGTGCGCAGTTTACTGCACTAAGCAAGAGAATTCACCTGTTAATGATAGGCTGTTCAGGCCATTTTCTCACGCACCCAAGCCTCAACCGAGGCCAGCGCTTGATCCAATGCCTCAGGATTATTACCACCCGCCATTGCCATATCGGGGCGCCCTCCCCCCTTACCACCCACCTGCTGTGCGACGTGATTAACCAGTTCACCAGCCTTGATATGCTTGGTTTCACCCTTGGTCACACCTGCGGCCAAAGAAACCTTGTTGCCATCCACCGCCGCCAGCACCACTGCAGCCGCACCAAGTTTATTTTTAAGCTGGTCAACAATGTCACGCAGACCTTTGGCGTCACCACCCTCCAGCTTAGCCGCCAGCACTCTGATGCCATCAATTTCAATAGCCTGGCCTGCCATATCCGCCCCCTGACTGCTGACAAGTTTCGCTTTGAGTTGATCAAGCTCTTTTTCTAACTTACGACCACGTTCCACAAGCTGTTCAACCTTGGTTGCCACATCATCACGCCCAGCCTTGACCAGACCGGCAATACCTGCCAGATTTTTTTCAGTTTCGCCAATGTACTCCAAGGCACGTTGACCGGTAACAGCTTCAATGCGGCGTACCCCAGCGGCAGTACCCGCTTCAACCACGATTTTGAACAGACCGATATCACCTGCACGTTTGGCATGGACACCGCCACAAAGCTCCGTGGAAAACTCACCAATACTCAGCACACGAACATCGTCACCATACTTTTCACCGAACAAAGCCATGGCCCCCGCTTCAACGGCCTGATCATAATTCATCAACTGGGTCACGACTTCATTATTGGCACGAATCTGCTGATTCACCAATTGTTCAACCCACTGTATTTCATCAGCTGTCAGAGCTTCAAAATGAGAGAAATCAAAACGCAGGCTGTCAGACTTAACCAGCGAGCCTTTCTGCGCCACATGCTCACCCAGCACCTGACGCAAGGCCGCGTGCAACAAGTGAGTGGCAGAGTGGTTCAAGGTGATAGCCTGACGACGCGCTGCATCGACTTCGGCCTTGAGTTTGTCACCGAGCTTAATTGAACCTAATGTGACTTTACCAATATGAGCGTTCACAGCCTGCCCCTGCTTTTGGCTATCGACAACATCAAACACCACGCCATTGCCTAGCAACTGCCCCTGATCACCCACCTGGCCACCCGATTCAGCATAGAAAGGTGTTCGCGACAAAATGACCATACCCTCCTGCCCAACATTCAAACTGTCCACCGCCGCTTCACCGGCAAACAAGGCCACCACCTCAGCTTCATCAACAAGCTGTTCATAGCCGGTAAATTCCGAATCAGCATCAATATCGAGTTTGCCGGGATAGGCAGCGCCAAAGCTGCTAGCGGCGCGGGCACGTTCGCGTTGGGCCTGCATCTCTTTTTCAAAACCAGCGTCATCAACACTCAGTCCACGTTCACGGGCAATATCTGCGGTGAGATCAGCGGGAAAGCCATAGGTATCATAAAGTTTGAACACCACATCACCGGGAATTTCCTTGCCCGCCAGTTTGGCAACAACCTCGTCGAGAATCTTCATGCCCTGGTCCAGGGTTTCGGCAAAACGCTCTTCTTCCAAACGCAGGATTTTTTCAACCTGTGCCTGTGCCTTGGCCAGCTCAGGATAGGCATCACCCATCTCAACAACCAAAGCAGCGACTATTTTGTAAAAGAATGTATCGCTCATCCCTAACTTGTAACCGTGTCGAATGGCTCGACGAATTATGCGACGCAGTACATAACCACGGCCTTCGTTAGACGGCAACACGCCATCGACAATCAAAAAAGAACATGAACGGATATGATCTGCAATGACCTTGAGTGAATTATTATCCAGCTCGGAAGTATTAGTTGCCGCAGCGGCCGCCTTAATCAGGTTCTGAAACAAGTCAATCTGGTAGTTGCTATGCACACCTTGCATCACCGCAGCCAGACGTTCTATCCCCATCCCTGTATCAACCGAAGGTTTGGGCAGTGGTGTCATTGTGCCATCGGCATCGCGGTTGTACTGCATGAAAACCAGATTCCAAATTTCGATATAACGATCGCCATCTTCCTCCGGCGTGCCGGGTGGGCCACCAACCACATCTGGGCCATGATCAAAAAATATTTCGGTACAGGGACCGCAAGGGCCAGTGTCACCCATGGACCAGAAGTTATCGCTATCGTATTTTTTGCCTGGTTTGTCACCGATACGCGTCAGACGCCCGGGAGCAACACCAATTTCCTTGAGCCAGATTTCTGCCGTTTCATCATCGTCTTCATAGACCGTCACCCATAACTTTTCGGCTGGCAGGCTCATAGTCCCGGTCAAAAATTCCCAGGCATATTGAATAGCTTCCCGTTTAAAATAATCACCGAAGCTGAAGTTGCCCAGCATTTCAAAAAAGGTGTGGTGACGGGCGGTATAACCAACATTCTCTAAATCATTGTGCTTGCCACCGGCACGAACACAGCGCTGCGAAGAGGTAGCGCGATGATAGGAGCGTTGCTCCTGGCCAAGAAAAGTCTCCTTGAATTGAACCATCCCGGCATTGGTAAATAGTAGAGTCGGATCGTTGCCCGGCACCAATGGGCTGCTGGCGACCACTTCATGGCCGTGTTCACGAAAATATTCCAGAAAGGCCTGGCGAATATCTGCACTTTTCATCGCGATTTTTACATCCTACTCGTTGGATTTTCACTCATCCGATTTCATCGCGCCATTAATCTGCTCCGTGTTAAATCCACGATACTGCAGAAAACGCATTTGTTTGGCGCGCTCTTCAAAACTTTCTGGCAAGGCTAAACCGAATCGTTTTTGCCTCACCTCAACAGCTAACTGCCGCCACTCATGGTCATGCAGACAGGCATTAATCATTTCATCATCGATTTCATGCTCGCACAGTTCGCGCCGCAATCGTACCGGACCAACCCCTTTATTCCACTTTGAACGGACATAGCACTCGGTAAAACGGGCATCCGACTGCAGATTCTCATCCTTCAATGAAATCAATGTATTATCAATTGTTAGAAAATCAAAATCACGCTCAAGCAACTTACGTCTCAACTCTTTGCTAGAGTGCTCACGCCTGCTTAACAGTCTAATTGCTGCTGCCTGACAGTCTTTGTTTTGAGAGTCCGACATTTGCTCCGGATATTTTGATAAATGACCTGCCGCAGATGGTAGAGAAAAGTCCCCATTTAGGCAAGAAGCAAAGGCTTAACTTGTTGGTATTTCAATCATGCTGCATTCAAAAACGCCCCTTCCGGGGCGTTTTAAAACAATATTCCCACCGATTAAATCTACGCTTCGGCTTCTAGCTCAGTGGGTTCTTCATCATCTTTTGGGTTTGGTTTTACCAACAACTTGGCACGAACCTTATCCTCAATTTCCTTGGACATCTCAGGGTGTTCCTTAAGGAAGTTACGCACATTATCCTTACCTTGACCTATGCGGGTTCCCTCATAGCTATACCAGGCACCGGATTTATCAACAAAACCTTCCTTGACGCCCATGTCGATAATCTCACCCTCACGCGAAATACCTTCGCCATAAAGGATATCGAATTGAACCTGTTTGAATGGTGGGGCCACTTTATTTTTAACCACCTTGACGCGGGTCTCGTTACCTAGGACCTCGTCACCCTTTTTAATCGCACCAATACGACGAATATCAAGGCGAACAGAAGAGTAAAACTTGAGTGCATTACCACCGGTAGTGGTTTCTGGTGAACCAAACATCACCCCAATTTTCATTCGAATCTGGTTAATGAAAATCACCATCGTATTAGAACGCTTTATATTGGCGGTCAACTTACGCAGTGCCTGCGACATCAGGCGTGCCTGCAGGCCAACATGAGTATCACCCATATCACCTTCGATCTCGGCCTTGGGTGTCAACGCGGCAACCGAATCAACCACCACCACATCAACCGCTGCAGAACGTACCAGCATATCAACAATCTCCAGCGCCTGTTCTCCAGTATCAGGCTGCGACACCAACAACTCATCAACATTCACCCCCAGCTTTTCGGCATAATTAGGATCAAGTGCATGCTCGGCATCGATAAAGGCTGCTGTACCACCCAGCTTCTGCACCTCAGCTACTACATGCAAGGTCAGTGTCGTTTTACCCGAGGACTCAGGACCATAGATTTCAACCACACGACCACGCGGCAGCCCTCCTATCCCCAAAGCCACATCCAAACCTAACGAGCCGGTAGATACGGTAGCGATATTGCGCACAACGCCTTCATCACCCATACGCATAATGGAACCCTTGCCAAACTGGCGTTCGATCTGGCCCAATGCTGCGTTTAACGCCTTACGCTTGTTATCATCCATATTTACTCTCCGCTAACTAGATTTAACACCAACTGTTCATTCGTACAGTACTATACAAGTAAACAATCTGACTGGCAACGACTGGTTTAAGAGACAAAGCCCCGCTGTAAAACAGCCTCTCTACCGCGCAGTCCACTGTCGTAAAGGTTCATAATAAACGCCTTCCGCAGAAGAAACAGAACGCAGCA
Source organism: Gammaproteobacteria bacterium (assembly GCA_024277755.1). Lineage (GTDB taxonomy): Bacteria > Pseudomonadota > Gammaproteobacteria > Tenderiales > Tenderiaceae > Tenderia. The sequence continues at coordinate 6,726 of JAJRUN010000127.1, forward strand.
GTACAAAGTGATCTACCTCCCAGTCACATACCTGAACAACAATCTGCCTCGGCGCTGGAATAACCTTACGCGCAAAAGTCATATGTGCCTGATAGGCTCGTTGTTCCACCATAAACCCGCACCGCCCTCCCCCTGCCTCCAAGGAACGAACCAGCCCAAACAGAGCCTTTGGAGTACGGCTAGGCCCCACCACCACACCTTGGGCTTACGCCAATAGCCCAACCGATCCAAGTGCAGTGTAAATGGAGTAAAGCTTATTTCATCCGCCATTGCCTCTAATACCAAACGCCCCTTTGGCGTGGCCCCACCAATGTAAAGTAGAGTCATGTGAAGATTTGCAGCTGGCACCAATCGGCCAATGCCCACAGGCAACAACCTGCCAAGCTCTTTCACCCACATCATTTGCTGCTCAGCCCGTGGCCAAAGCGCAAAAAACAGTCATTCAGCCATATCCACCTTCGACCAAATCACATAAACCCTGTATGGCAGTGGCCACAGCCTGCTGACGTACCGTCCCGCGATCACCCTCAAAATACAAACGGCGGCTAATCACTTCACCAGACTGCCCGGCCCAAGCAAAACAAACTGTACCAACAGGCTTTTCAAGCGAACCACCGCCTGGTCCGGCCACACCACTAATGGCGACGGCCAGCTGCGCCCGACTATTGTTTAAAGCACCCCGCGCCATTTCACGTACGACCGCTTCAGATACCGCCCCGAATTTCGCCAGCGTATCGGCAGACACGGCGAGCATCTCCTGCTTAGCCGCATTGCTATACGTAACAAAGCCGCGTTCAAACCAGGCTGAACTACCCGCCACCGCTGTCAATTCTTGCGATACCCACCCCCCCGTACACGACTCAGCTGTAGCGACCATCAAACCTTTCTCGGCCAATATCTCGCCCAGCCACCCTACCTGCTGCAAAAGATCCATCCCAGCAGCCTCCGCTGATTTATTAATCTCATTTAATAGGTTAGGATACGCCAGCCTAAACACTCTGAACACAATTCACTATGTCACTGAGCGATCGCTTAAAAGCCCTGATTCAATACCCACTGCCTCATCACCTGCTTTCCAAGCTGATGTTCTGGGCCACTCGTTGCCGCTGGCGGCCATTCAAAAACACCTTTATGCGCTTCATCATCAAGCGCTTTAATGTCGACATGAGCATTGCAGCTGACCAGAACCTGGACAATTATCAACACTTCAATGAATTTTTCACCCGACCACTAAAACCAGACGCACGCCCCATTGCTGCTGAAGCGGATGCCATCGCCTGCCCGGTGGATGGCACTATCAGCCAACTTGGCCCAATCGAAGATGGCCGAGTCTATCAAGCCAAAGGCCATGACTATAGCCTCAAAACACTGCTCGGCGGACTGGATCACCTGCAAGAACGTTTTGCCGGTGGCCAGTTTGCAACAATCTACTTATCGCCACGAGATTATCACCGCATTCACATGCCCTTGACTGGTAAGCTGTCTGAAACTGTCTACGTGCCCGGCCGGTTATTCAGTGTCAGCCCTGCTACCACTCGCGCCATCCCTGGCCTGTTTGCCCGCAACGAACGTATGGTGAGCATTTTTGAAACCGAGCATGGACCGGTGGCGGTAATTTTGGTGGGAGCAATTTTTGTCGCCGGCATAGAAACTGTCTGGAGCGGCAATTATGGTGAACAAACCTTCCGCCCCTTTGAACATTTTATCGGCAAAAATTTGCCACAAATCTCACTTGAGAAGGGCGAGGAAATGGGCCGATTTAATATGGGATCAACCGTAGTTTTATTATTTGGCCCAGGCCACATGAACTGGAACAAGAACCTTCAGGCCAATCAAACCGTCAAAATGGGACAACCCATCGGCTCGACTTGTCCAACCTCTTGATCAACTGCCCAACACTTCCCTAAGCGAACGAAAAGAAGAGACATCAAGCTCTTCAAACATCACACCGACACCATCACCTGTGGTTCGAGCCACCTTGGCCTGCACCGAGTATTTGGTGCGATGCCCCGGCTCCCCCAACCGAAACACCAGATCAACGACTGCATTAACCGGAGGCTGTAGCTGCTGCACCTGGACAAATGCACCACTCAGACTAACGTCACGAGTCAAACAATTGACTACCTCGACATCCTTACATTTCAGATCAACACTGATCTGCACATCCCGCCTCGCGGCCCAACGCTTTTCCATCTTAAACGCCTCCAAACCCCCATCACTGCAACGACACCCCCTGCCACCCAGTTAAATACATATGCAAGCACCATACCCAAAATTACAAACCACCTTTTTAATATGAAGGTAGTTAATTTCTATATAAGGCTCAATATGTTACCGACTGCGACAATCAGGATCTAAGCCCAACACTGTAATCTTGCATATTGAAATATAAACAACTGTTAATTTTCCCGACAAATGCCAGGCTAGCTGCTATCTAGCGGAAACGCCAAAACCTCAGCAATATTTTCAGCCCCGGCGACTAACATCAACAGACGGTCAACACCTAATGCTACACCAGCGCAATCCGGCAGGCCACTCTCTAGCGCCGCAATCAGAGCATGACTCATACCTATTTCTGGCAAGCCTAATTGTTGACGCAGCTGTAAATCGGCCTCAAAGCGTCTCTGCTGCTCAGCGGCATCGGCCAGTTCATAAAAGCCATTGGCCAACTCCATGCCATTGATATAAAGCTCAAAGCGTTGCGCCACTGGCGGCTGAGCATCTGCCACTCTGGCCAACATGGCCTGAGAGGCAGGAAAATCATAGACAAACACAGGCTCGACCCCAAACGCGGGTTCAATGACATGCGTCATAATCAATGATAACCAATCATCAATCATAGCGTCAGCCATGTCGGGCAGAATGATATTGCGGGCTTGCAGACAGGCACAGGCATCTTCGACAGACAGATCAAACGGGTCAAGTCCGACATATTCGGCAAACAAATCATGATATGTCAGCCGACGTGCCGGTGCAGTCTTTAAAATCACCGCGATCAAGGCCTCTACTTCATCCATCAAAACATGGTGATCAAAGCCTGGCCGATACCACTCCAACATAGTGAACTCTGGATTATGCTGACGACCAGCCTCTCCATTGCGAAAGGCCTTGCAGATCTGGTAAATAGAGCCACTGCCAGCAGCCAACAACCGCTTCATGGCAAATTCAGGCGAGGTCTGTAAATAGACAGTTTGGCCAGCAGGAAACAAAGGCCCCTGATAGTGACTGGTCAAGCTATCCAGATAAGGATCGGTGGCGCCTGCCAATGACAGCAGCGGCGTTTCCACCTCCATTACATCACACGCAGAAAAAAAGCCCCGGATCTCAGCCAAGATCCGGGCACGCAATTTCATATTTTCCAATGATGCAGTGGGCTGCCAGTCAGAAATCATATCCAAGAAGCAGCTGACCTAGTCCTTGGCTCGAGAGACGTAATCACCGACACGAGTATCGATTCTCAGTACCTCACCAATATTGATAAACAATGGCACACGCACCACGGCACCGGTTTCCAGAGTAGCCGGCTTACCACCCCCACCCGAGGTATCACCACGCAGACCAGGGTCCGTTTCGGAAACCGTCAAGTCAACAAAATTTGGCGGCGCAACAGCCAAAGGCACATCGTTCCACAGAGTAACGACACAGATCTCCTCGCCTTTGATCCATTGTTTGGCATCACTCACAGCCTCTTCGGTCGCGGCATACTGTTCAAAGGTATCCGGAAGCATAAAGTGCCAGAACTCACCATCGTTGTAGAGATACTGCATATCAGTATCCATCACATCCGCAGCTTCAACCGACTCACCGGACTTAAACGTGCGCTCAACGACCCGACCCGTTTTCAGGTTACGAATCTTGACCCGGCTAAATGCCTGACCCTTACCTGGCTTAACAAACTCATTTTCAACGATCGTGCAAGGATCATTTTCAATCATGATCTTCAAACCACTCTTAAACTCATTGGTACTATAGGTCGCCATATCGTCCTCATTTTCTCAAATTGCCAACCGGGCTATACTTGCCATCCACAGCCTCGGCCGGATGCCACCGGAAAACCCGCTATTTTAGACAAAAACAGCCTCATGTTACAGCACAAACTTATTCAACAATCGCCAAGCGATTGGCAACATGCCCTGGCCCAAGCCATTCGCGAGCCGGCCGAATTACTCAAACTACTGGATCTGCCCACTGAACTACTGCCTGGCAGCGACACAATGACCCAACAGTTTCCATTGCGAGTGCCACACAGTTTCGTTGCCCGCATGAAAAAAGGTGATCCTCATGACCCATTGCTAAGACAAGTCCTGCCACTGGATGCCGAGCTTGATGATGTCTCCGGCTTTGGTCTTGACCCAGTCGGCGACCATAACGCCATCATCAATCGTGGCCTGTTACAAAAATACCAAGGCCGGGTTTTAATCATGACCACTGCCGCCTGCGCCATTCACTGCCGCTATTGTTTCAGACGCCATTTTCCCTATAGCAAACAAAGCAGCCGACAATCACTGTGGCAAAAGATATGTAATGAAATAGAGAAAGACAGCAACATCAACGAAGTCATACTCAGTGGCGGTGACCCACTATCACTGGCGGACACACAACTTTCCCAACTGATCGCCATGCTCGAACAGCTACCCCAGCTAAAACGCTTGCGCATCCACACACGCTATCCGATTGTGTTACCACAACGCATCAACGCCTCTCTGCTGGAGTGGCTAACTCAAACCCGGTTAAACACCATCGTGGTAATACACAGCAATCACGCCAATGAATTTAACGCCGAGGTCAGTGCGGCAATGAAAAAACTAAAATCTACTGGCACCACACTTCTAAACCAAACTGTTTTGTTGCGCGGCGTAAATGACAATATAAAAGCGCTTAGCCAGCTCAGTGAAGAGCTGTTTGATAATGGTGTATTACCCTACTACCTGCACCTGCTAGACAAGGTACAGGGGGCTGCCCATTTTGATGTTGAAAGAAAAAAGGCTAAGCACTTAATCAAGGAGGTCCGCAAATTATTGCCCGGTTATCTTGTGCCACAACTGGTAGAAGAAATAGCCCAAGCACCTTACAAACAACCTTTATAAAGTTCTTACCCCACCGGTTTTTTAGCTTCATCAGAACCTGGGGGATCGCCAAAACCATCGAGACTGTCAAAATCATCATTATTCTCGATTTCTGCTAACTGTGCCAACAAATTATCTTCGTCAATGCCGCCTTCATCAGCGGCATCAACCGCACGTTCTAAAATAGAATTTGGTTCCGCAGATACCTCGTTTAGATCAGACAAGACAATCTCATCATCTTTTGCCAAATCAATGATCATCGACGCCGGAGCTTCGTCAGTCACCGCTTCAGCTTTCTGGGCAGCACTCTCTTCAGCCATTGCGTGTAGTACTAAATCCTCCAATGATTCTTCTTCGATTGCAGCTTTATTAGCTACTTTTACTGGCGCATCAACCACCTCTGGCTCAACTGCTTCAATCACCTCGTCAGCAATCTCCACTACCTCAGGCTCAACCGCCTCAATCACTTCGTCCGGGATATCAACCGCCTCAGGTTCAACCGCTTCAATCACTTCGCCCGGGATCTCAACCGTCTCAGGTTCGATCGCCTCGAGCACTTTGTCCGGAATCTCAATCGCCTCAGGTTCAATCGCTTCATCTGGAATTTCAACCGCCTCAGGTTCAACCGTTTCAATCACTTCGTTCTGAATTTCAACTGCCTTAGGTTCAACTGCTTCGACCATTTTATCAGGAACTTCAACTGTCTCAGGTTCTGCCACCCCACCAAAATCATCCAGCATCGACATATCAACTAGCACATCAGCATCTTCGCCATCAAGCTCATCAACAGACTCAAGATCAGTTTCCAACTCAGCATCTAACTCAGCATCTAACTCAGCAATCAGATCTGACTCTGACTCTATAGCATCAGCATTTCCCGTTTTCTCCAACGCGGCAGGATCAGCTTCAAGCTCATCAACCAAGTCATCAACAGCTGAATCAACTTTAATTTCCTTCTCTAAAACAGGTTCCACTTCTTTTTTAACTGGCTCTAGCGATTTTTTTGCCGCTATTGATTTATTGCCAACAGAACCTGTCACTGCCATGCGAGTATATTCCTGCATCGCCATATCAATTTCAGCGTGGGCTTTCTCCAAATCGCCTGACAGGTTTTTATTTTCAACCTTAAGCTTTTCAACCTCTAAAGCAAGTGTTTGCCCGTTCTGTTCAAGAACCTCCATTTGCCGGCCTAATTCTTCCGATATATTTTCCTGCTCAGCATCAATCCGTTCCCGCATCTGAGAAACAGATTCCAAGTGTGAAGAAGTATATTCATGCAGCAATTTGTCCAGACTTTTTAACGCCGTTGAATCACGCTGCGTATACATTGTCACCAAGCGACTATAAAAGGCGCTCTCTGTTTCAGCCATTTTTTTTGCAATTTCTTTATTTTCGGCTACCGCCGCTTCGTTATCTTCACCATCTCCACAAGATATGGCAATACTCTCTTCTAATACCGATTCGCGTTTCGATGTATCATCCTTCATGCGTGCCTGCAACACTTTAAGCACCAGCTTGTCCTTGTTTTTACGCTTAATAAAAACAACCGTAACCGCACCAAGAATCACCACTAAGCCAACAACAACCTCGGCGAAAATAATCAACAAAAACGGATCAATCTTTATCATCGCCCTTGGCCTCCTTTTGTTCACCAGCCGTCTCACCTTCCGATTCCAAATCAGGATCTTTGGGCGTTCGGAACCACTTACGATAAGCAAAAAAACCAAGTCCGCCCAGCAAGCCATTCAGGCCAATTATTTTAACTGCCACCATAATCCAGTCAGGCGATTCTTCTCCATGCCCCGCCTCGCCATCAGCAGCCACATCATCATTTCCATGCTCTTCCGGCTGCTCTTCTTCTACCGGATGATGTTCAGCCACAGGGGTATGTTCTTCTACCGGCTGATGCTCAGCAGACGGGGCATGCTCTTCTTCTACCGGGTGATGCTCAGCGGCGGCTGCATGCTCTTCAGCAGCCGTTACACGATGTTCTGTGTCCGGCGGAAGCTCATCAGAAAAATCAAATGCCACATCGATTGAACCTGCCCCAAGTTGAAAACTGCCTAAATCGTAGCTGACCTGACGTCCATCTTTTCGCTCTGCCTGCATAGAAACCCTGACATCATAGACATCACCTGACTTAACCTTCATATCCAGCCGCCATTCACCCGTTCCGGCACGGGGAATACTGATTGACCTGGCAGCGCCACCTTGTTTTTCTACCGTTGCATCAAGCACTAATGAATCGGGGTTTACCAGCTCTGAAAAAGGTATAAGGGTCAATGAATATTGAGCAGGATTACCAGCCTTTTCCTCTTTGATCGTAACCGCAATAGGTTTATCAACAACACGAACTGTGCTTTTTTTAGAACGCTTAAAGGTCATGCCATCGATTTGCATGTCATAGACATACTCGCCTGCCGTTAGCTGACCGCCAAGTCGAGTGCTAAAACGGCCATCATTGGCATGTTTATCCTGCCCAGTTCCATCATCAGTAACCGGAATAGTCTTTTGATATTCACCATGGCTGGATCTTTCCAGTGAAACATTCACAAAATCAAGAAACTCAGGTTTGCGAATCGTTTTACCCTTTTCTGCCAGTTCGACATAAAAAGACGCCTCATCCTCAGTCAACATCATGTTTGGCAGGCGACTGGCACGCACCTTTAGATCAGTGACCACCATCACTCGGTTATCGGGATCAAGTTCGGCATCCACTGTCCATTCGCCGACCATGGGTTTATCAATAGTAATCAGGTCATAGCGTTCTTCATGACGCCAGCGCAGCCCCTTCTGTTTGGTATACCGATTAAACGCCTCTCCCCTGGGCGACAACAAGGCCGTTGTTTGCGCCCCCTCTTTCCTGAACACCAGCAGGGTGAGTTCTTTAATGCTGTCATCCACCAGAATTTTGTTACCGCTCATTGGCAGTGTCTCAACAGGCACAGCCTTTTCAAACATTTTGAGAAAGATACGTTCCAGGCGAGAGGTATCCTTGGCAATCTCATTCCAGCCTTCAGTTGAGGATGATAACTGACGCAAAAAGGCCTTGTCAGCGTCATCCGACAAAGCAATGGTATGCACCGTTACACCGGCCTTTTTCAGACGCGGCAGAATGTCTTTGAGAATGCGCCGGCGAGAGTCAGCATTTTTGCCAGCATCTTTTGAAATATCCACCACACCGTCAGTCAGCAAAATAATACTGCGATTGGTCTTATCGTCCGGTGTATTCCAGTCCCAGGTGGACTTTTCTAATACCGATTCAATGTTGGTGAAGAGGCCTCTTGAATTGATGCCTTTGGCCAGTTTGTACGCCTTGTCTTTCCACGCCCCATCCACCTCGCCCTGTTTAACCATCATGTTGACGTATTGACCAAAGGTCCAGACACCAGACCGTTGACCGTCAGGAATAAGCTGGGTAATCAGGCGCAAGGCAGGGACACGAAGATTGTACGGATCATTCTTTTTCATGCTGCCAGACATATCGATCAAAACACGAACGTCACTGACCTTCTCTGGCCCGGCAGAAATACTTTCCGCCGCACTGGCAAACGGAGCAACCCACACCCCCAACCAAAACAGTACGACAATCCTAAATTTCATTTAGACGCTCCACATGAATCCATTCATTGCTACCGCCACAGAGTGTCGGAGACAGCCATTGAAAAGACTATCGACCTTAATTAACAATGCTTTAAAGTGGACATCCACATGGATAGACAACTAAACAATCTATTCCTTGATCTTGCGAAAAGGCAAAAAGAGATAGGCAGGTTATTTGTGGCGAATGCGCCAGCAACCGTGAATTTTTGGATTACGGGCAAAGTCCTTGGGCAGGGTTGAGGCAGACCAATCCTCAATAGCAAACGTCTCAGCCAATATAGGATCAAGCTTGAACTTTCTGAAATTATTGGAAAAAATTAAGTCGCCATCTGCGTCAAGCATCACCATCGCTGATTCAACCAGCTGAACATGGTCACGTTGAACATCGAAGGTGTCACTCATTCGTTTGGAGGTAGAGAAGGTTGGCGGATCGAGAAAGATCAGATCAAACCGGGCTCTTTTATAAACCCCGCCCTGTTCCAGCCACTCCAGACAATCGGTCTGTTGATATTGATGCTCATCACCACTGAAGCCATTTAACGCCATATTGCGTTGAGCCCATTCAAGATAGGTATTGGACATATCTACCGTCAGGGTGGATTTGGCACCCCCCCGGGCGGCATGAACAGAGGCCGTGCCGGTGTAGGCAAACAAGTTAAGAAAGCGCTTGCCTTTAGCCATCTCACCCACCCGTTGACGAGTAATGCGATGATCGAGAAATAGCCCCGTATCGAGGTAATCAGCAAAATTGACCAGGAAACGGCAGCCCAACTCCTCAACCTCAAAAAACTGTTTTTCTTCTGCCTGCTTAGTGTATTGGGCCGCGCCCTTCTGCTGCTTGCGCACTTTAAAATAAATATTCTCCTGCGGCAGCTGCAACACTTCCGGAATCACCGTCATCGCCTCGCGAAGGCGAAACCGGGCCTTTTTGGCCTCAATCGATTTAGGTGCCTCATATTCCTGCACATGCACCCAGCGCTGCTCACCCTGATAAAGATCAATCGCTAAGGCATATTCGGGCAGGTCGGCATCATAGAGGCGATAACAACTCACCCCCTCACGTTTGGCCCAGCGGCCCTGTTGTTTCAGGTTTTTGCGCAAACGATTGGCCAGCATCTCGGCACCCGGGCCAAGTTCTTCTGTTTTGAGCGGGCGAGGGCCTCGCTGCTCAGACATAAACCACTGTGGCTGAATATCAAAACGCAGCAATTTGCACGCTAACGGGCCATTAAACATGTTGTGCTGTTTCTGGGCGCGAATCCCCATCAACTTGGCCAGTTCGGGGTTGCCAGTGAATACCGCTGCCTGCCAGCCCTTGAAACCACGCTTGATGCGTTCACCCAGTAATTGATAAAGCGGTTCAAGCGTCTCACGCTCACCCATACGCTCACCGTAAGGCGGGTTAACCACCAGCAAGCCTTTTTCGATAGCCGCTGGCCGGTCTAAATCAGACAGATCGCGTCGGGCAATGCGGATGTAATCTTCGAGGCCAATCGCAGTTACATTCTGTTGCGCAAACTGAATCGCCTTGGGATGCGTATCGTAGCCAATGATAGGCACTATCTTTTTCAAACCCTGGTGACGACGCTGCTGTGCCTCATCCAGCAACCGCTGCCACAAATCAGCATCATGCTTAGGCCAGGCCAGAAAACCATAATGTTGTCGCAGCAAACCCGGGGCAATGTCGGCAGCAATCATAGCGGCTTCAATCAACAAGGTGCCAGAGCCACACATGGGGTCCACCAGACCACCACCTGCCGCTGCAATTTCAGCCCAGCCAGCACGCAACAAGATAGCCGCCGCCAGATGTTCTTTCAACGGCGCAGCACCACCCTCCTGTCGATATCCGCGACGATGCAGGCTATCGCCGGAGAGATCGATGGCAATACTGACCTCATCACGATAAAGATGGACGTTGATACGCAGATCCGGTTGTTCAACATCAATGTTCGGGCGCCCGCCGGTAGTTTCCCGCAGCTGATCAACGATGGCATCCTTAACCCTAAGGGCTCCAAACTGGCTATGGTTTATGGCATCTGAACGACCGGTAAAATCCACCGCCAGCGTGCTGCCCGTTGAGAGGTGTTGCTGCCAGTCGATTTGTTGCACCGCCGCGTACAAAGCATCAGCCGACTCAGCAGCAAACTTCCCCAGCGGCAACAATACCCGGCCAGCAGTGCGTGACCAGAGACAGATGCGGTAGGCCGTTTCCAGATTGCCCTTGAACTCAACCCCGGCAGGCTGTTCGCGCAACGCCGTAGTACCCAGCTGTTCCAGCTCAGACATCAATACAGCGACCATGCCCTTAGGGGTCGTAACAAAGAATTGTTGTAATAATTCCATTGGAAGGTAGCCTAGATGAACCGCAACGCGAATGAGAAAGTTTTGGTCTGAGTAAAAACAAATAAACCCGGGGTTCGCAATGCTCCACCCGGGCTACAAAAATTAAAGCATGTCGTAACGATCACTAATCGCTATAGCGCTGAAACACTAAACTGGCGTTGGTCCCACCAAAACCAAAACTGTTAGAAAGCATGATATTACTACCCGCATTATCCTTGCGCTGACGCAGAATCGGCATACCCTCGGCAGCCTCATCCAGGTTTTCAATATTGGCCGAGGCACAGAGAAAATCATGTTTCATCATCAGCAGCGAATAAATTGCCTCATTGACACCGGCTGCGCCCAAGGCATGGCCTGTCAGAGACTTGGTAGAACTAATCGCAGGTAAATCATCACCGAAGACCTCTCGCATTGCCTGCAACTCTTTCATGTCACCGGCTGGCGTACTGGTGCCATGAGCATTGATGTAATCCACCTTGCCTTCAACCCCTTCCAGAGCTAAACGCATACAGCGCACCGCGCCTTCACCCGATGGCTGCACCATATCAAAACCATCCGAGGTGGCACCGTAACCCACCAACTCAGCATAAATCCTGGCGCCACGCGCCTTGGCATGCTCCAGCTCTTCCAACACCAGCACACCGCCACCGCCAGAGATAACAAAACCATCACGATCCGCATCATAGGCCCGTGAGGCCATGTCCGGGGTATCGTTGTACTTGGATGACAGCGCACCCATGGCATCAAACATCACCGAACCTTCCCAGCCCAGTTCTTCTGCGCCACCGGCAAACACCATGTCCTGCTTGCCAAACTGAATCTGTTCCATGGCGTTGCCAATGCAATGCGCACTGGTTGAACAAGCCGAACTCATGGAGTAGTTCACACCCTTGATCTTGAAGGCAGTAGCAAGATTGGCAGACGTTGTACTACCCATGGTCTTGGGAACCATATAGGGGCCAACACGACGTAACCCCTTGCTGCGCAGAATATCTGCAGCAGCAACGGTATTAGCATGGGAAGCACCGCCAGAACCCACCACCAGGCCGGTGCGCGGATTAGATACCAGTTCTGCGTTTAGCCCTGCGTCTTCAATAGCCTGAGCCATGGCAATGTAATTATAGGCCGCAGCGTCGCCCATAAAACGACGAATCTTGCGGTCAATCAGCGCTTCGATATCAACATTAATCGAACCATGCACATGCGAACGAAAACCCAACTCGGCATATTTTTCGCAATGTTCGATACCTGAACGGCCACTCTTTAATGCTTCCGTTACTTCGTCTTGGTTATTACCAATGCTGGAAACAATCCCTAATCCTGTGACAACAACTCGTCTCACTGGTCACACCCTTTTACATATTTTCAGTGGAAGTAAACAAACCAACCCGTAGATCTTTGGCAGTGTAAATCACCTTGCCATCGACTTCCATCTCTGCATCAGCCACACCCATATAAAGCTTACGCATGATAACGCGAGTCATATCGATACGATAGGTTACCAGTTTTTTATCCGGCGTCACCTGACCCCGAAAACCGACCTCACCCACACCCAAAGCGCGACCATGCCCCGGCCCACCATTCCAACCAAGAAAGAAACCGATCAACTGCCACATAGCATCAAGACCGAGACAACCGGGCATAACGGGATCACCCTGAAAGTGGCAATCAAAAAACCAGAGATCGGGGTTAATATCCAGTTCAGCAATAATCTGCCCTTTGCCCTTGCTGCCACCTTCGTTGGTGATCTTGGTGATGCGATCAAACATCAGCATAGGCGGCAATGGTAGCTGAGCGTTACCCTCACCAAACAATTCACCGCGACCGCAGCTCAGCAGTTCATCACGAGTAAAACTTTCCTTATTTTGCATATCCAACTATTTTTTTGTTATTTCGCCGTAATTTCGGCGGTCAATTTCAAGGGTAGCCTTCAAGGAATCACACCCCTTCCCCACGTTATTATTAGCTAAACATACTACCAGAAATACCCTTTTAGAATGCCGCAATTTTATTCCCAATAACGATACCCCAACTAAACCCTATATATATCAATCAAATATAGGTTTGTCATCATCCTCAATCGACATTACCTCAACAACATGTTCATTTGGCACCCGCCAACGGATATCAAACTCATGCAGCCTGACAGCAAAGGTTTTTTCAGCTGAAGCGGCCGTAAAATAGGCCGGTCTGGGATCCAAGGCCAGCACCTCTATGATTAACTGACGCAACCCAGGCCGATGCTGGCACAGCTTATCGCATGTCAAAGCGGCCTCAGCCGAAAACACGACATCAAAGCTGGCTATCGGTGCCTGCTGGGCATAATCAGCCAGGGCCTCAGGAATAGCGTCCGAATATGGGACATACGGTTTTATATCAAGCACCGGCGTACCATCAACCAAATCAAGCCCGCCAAGCTGTAAGCTAACACCATTTTTATACCGCTCGACACCAAGCAGCTCCACCACCGAAATACCTATTGGATTAGGCCGATGAGTTGCTCGACTGGCGAAAACACCCACCTTGCGATTCCCCCCCAGGCGCGGTGGTCGCACGCTCAAGCGTGCACCCTGATCAAGACAGTGGTGAAACACAAAGGTGATCCATATATGAGAGAAGCCCTCTAGGCCTGCAAATGCTTCGGCACGGTTATACGGGGCGAACATCTCCAGCCAGCCCCTGGCAACACTAACCAACCCAGGTTGCCGTGGCACACCAAACTTGTCTTTGAAACAGGAGTGAATAACTCCAACTGGCTCGACCGAAAAACCCATAACAATTTGATTTTAAACAATACCCAACATTGATAATCGTTAACATTAGCATAAAAAAAGGGCCGCAATCTGCGGCCCTTATAAAAATCAGCAATGCCCGATTGGCACGCCTGTTATTTCAACACTTACTATAGAAATATGCCTAAATAATGTTCAGGCAACTTGTTAGCGACACTTAAAACAACATGCTGGCGACAAACCAAATTGCCAGAATAATCAGCGTTGAGCCAACAATAATTGGAAAATCATCCTCTGTTGCACTGCGTTGTTCCAACATAATTTTCTCCTGAGTTACAGCATTCATTAATAAAAGTACTGCCACCTAGGCGCAAACCTGCAACACCCGCAAATACCATAGTAAAAATATTAAAATATACAAGCACCGCAATGCGGCAACAAATGATCAGTCAGCATGCTTGCCTGCCCGCAATTCAAGCTGACGTTTCAGCTCATTTGCTGAAGCCAGCTTATAACCCAGTTGACGGGCTATCAAATGATTGACCTGAACGGAAAAATATTTAGGGTGATTTTCCTGGGGTTTCGCATCGCAGAACTCTATCAAGCAGTTCACCAGCTCGGCCGTGTGTCGACCAATTTGCTCAGGAGAGGAAAATAAAGCCAGCAAGGCCCCGGCCTTAACATATGGCTCTGAATAGGCAATCAGGGGCGTTTTGCGGCGCAGGCTTGCCAGCAATAAAGACTGCACCGTGCGGCGGTTAAACAAAAAAGGATCGGGTAAGACCAGGACGGCGTCACTATCAGACATCAATTTATTCAATACCTTCGCCAGATTCCGTCCGGACTGCAAACTGACATCTTTTAATTCAATTTCATGGTTTGCGGTCGCCTGCCCCAGGTTTTTTGTATGTTTGGCAGAAATTTCACCATGTAAATAGCCTAGGGTCTTCATTGGAGAAAAGGCAATCACAGCCAGATCAACAAACCGGTTGAGTGGTTGATCGACAAACAAAACCTGGTGATTTTCAAACAGAATGTTATTTTCACGCAGCCAGTGATAACTACTCTGAGGCAGCATGGTATAAATCACCTGACTATCACCAACATTGATAGACGCCACCTTTTTGGCTGCGTCCACACCCGCCGCGATGATGATATTGCCAGAATTGGGCTGGGCTGCCGGCCTGTAGTCAGCCGCAAGAGTAAAGGTAATCCCCTGATCCAAACCAGCCGGCGCAAGCCCTGCTTCAAAGCCTTTTTGAAAAGAACGATATAGAGCAGAGTCCTGACTGGCTAAAAGCAGCAGACGTGCCTCAGCGTTGGCACCAACAGCCAACACCAACAACAGCGTCAAAATAACTTTTTTCAGCAACATCGCTTTATACACGCCTATCCATCACGCCCGCCCCCAGGGTTTAAGCTTCAATCAATCTATTTGAATCCTTGCAGTTACATAAGCAGATGAATCAACTTCGTTTAAATTTTGAAAACGTGGATCGTAAGACAACACTTCCATTTCCTCATATTTCCCCAATACATTTCGCATCGCCAAAGCAAACTCAGTTTCATACCCCTGCAAATCAAGCCGTCTTGCAAGCCTCAGATCCAGACGCCTGACGGGCGCACGAATGGCCTCTGGTGCTTCAGGTTCCCAGCCTTGTATCCAATCGGTAAAATAAAACCCGACACCAGCGGTCACTCCATGATTAAAACCCACCATATAAAGCAGACTGAATGAGTGTTCAGGAGCCATCAACGGATCTACGCCAAAAGAAGGACTGCTCTTATCTTGAATGTCGACATAAGAATACCCAAAATAAAGAGCGGAACTGTTAACAAAGGTAAACCTTGCCTCTAGCTCCGCCCCCTGAATGGCGAAGGCATACTGATTGAGATAAGTCTCACCATGGGTCGTGACATAATCGCCCGTCGGAACCTTGAAAATCAGGTCACTCAATTCATCATGAAACAGCTTGGCATCCAGCGTAAACGCCCCTTGTCGTGGTGCCAGATGATAGCCAAATTCATATGAGGTAACCCTTTCAACTTTAGTCTGCTGAGCTCCTTTCCAAAACAACAGGTTGGACGTTCCTGATGGCTCTAATTGAGCATTGTAGATACCGTAATCAACTGCATATTCAAACATTGAGGGGGTACGAATTGCCTTTGATACCGTCAGCCGCAGACTCTGTGCTGCAGATAGATGATAATTAAGACCTGCTCGCGGCGAAATATCGGTTCCGGTAGAACTATAATCTTCCACCATTGCTCCGGCATTTATCAACCAGTTGCCCTCTGGCGTCCACTCCAGATTGAAAAACCCGCGCCTGAGGTGATTGTGGATCTCTTTATTGCCCATCAGGTTCTCACCCCCCCAAACCTGATCATCACGCACCCCCAGCCCCCAGGCAATACGCATGCTTTCGGACAAATTGACATTATGTTGCAGCTCCAAATCATAGCGATCAGTACTACGATCAAAATCAACGTAGTTGGGGGCCAATGTTGCCCCGCCCCACGGAAAAGGACCGGTGTAAAAGCGCTCAATATTACGCTGGTAGATATGATAGAACTGCACAGAAAGGCTTTCGTTCAGCCCCAGGGTTCGCTGCCACTTAAGATGCTCCTGGTGATTTAACAGTTTCTTTTCACGATCAACACTCAAATCGGGCACAATACGATTTTCCACCCCCCTTGGTCCCGTTGCCACCCCTCCCTGAAAGGTAATTACGTCAACACTGCTGAGCTGATAATCCGCCCGCAAGGATGCCAGCTGAGTGCGCTTGTAATCCAGACGATTGTCAAAACCATCATCACCGATAAAACCAGCCGTCAGACGATAATCAAGCTTGCCGGCACCACCACCATGACGTAGAAACAACTCATGCACACCATCGTCACCCAGGTTAGTTTTTACAGAAGTTCCGTGATCCAATACTGCCTCACGGGTAATAATATTGATCACAGCCAAAAATGAATTTGCACCGTAACTGGCCGTATTAGGTCCACGCACCACCTCAATTCGTTCGATGTCATCCATGGTGACAAACAATGTTGCCCACGGCACCGCACCGATGGCAGTGGTGTAAATGGATCGACCATCCACCAACACCTGCAAACGGCGTGAATAACGCCCATCAGACATGTGATAACTAACCGAAGGAGTATGACCATCGTGATAGCCAACGATGAAACCAGGCACCATACGAAACAGTTCCGGAATTTCACGCGCACCAGAGGCCTCGATCATGCGCCGGTCGATCACAGTCACGGCTACAGGTGCGTCCGTCACTGGCTGGGCAATACGCGTTGCCGACATCACTACCGGCACCTCGTCCCAGTAGTCATCCTCAGATAAAGGCAGGGATTGCTGCGCCATAAGCTGAGCAGACAGTGGTGTCAGAGAACAAAACAAGCCAAAACCGATTAGAGCACGCTTAAACGGAGGGGAAACAATCACAGGAATAATCTCCTAGAATAAAATCAGTCTCTGCATACTATTGTTATTCAGTAAAACAGCGTATCAACGACACACCCTGCCGCCAAAACTTCTGCATATAGAGCATGACATAAAAACCTACTAATCCATTTGAACCTTGATACTTAAGTATGCCGAGGCGCCAATCTCATTCGAGTAAGAATAATCTGACTGTGGCCGCAAGATTTCCATTTCCTCGTATTGACCGAGAACATTTCTCGCCGCTAGCGAAAGCTCTGTATTAAAGCCAAACAACGCCATTTGCTTAGACACTTTCAAATCAAGCCGCCTCACCTGATCACGGACATATTTTGGCCGACTGGACTCCCAGCCCTGAATCCTGTCGATAAAATAGAAACCAATACCTGCACTATAGCCGTGATCAAAACTCATCATATAAAGCAAATTAAAAGAGTTTTGCGGTGCCTTCAAAATCCTCTTTGCGCGCAGCTTATCGTAGACCTCAGTGTAGGCATATCCAAGATGCAAAGCCGAGTCATTGGCAAAGTTAATTTTGGCCTCCAGCTCCACCCCTTGAATGGTAATCCAGTCATTATTGACATAAATAGAAGTTTCATTATCAAGATTATCCAATGGCTGAGGAAAATCCTGTAAATCAATAACATCCGTCAGTTCATCAAAATAAATTTTGGCATCCAATTCAAACATTCCCGGCACAGGCATGCCGTGATAACCCACTTCATATGAGATGATCTTTTCCACCCCAGTATCCTGATCACCACGCCAAAACTCGGCATACAAATCGACTGGCGCGGCACCCACCGCAGTTGAGCCACTATACAAAGTCATTGGACCATTAAGCGCGTAAAGTGCCGCATATTCAAACATGGACGGAGTACGCACCGCTTGAGAGGCGGTGACTCGCACCCCATGTTTAGGCATGAACTGATAATTAATACCCAGGCGCGGCGACACACTGGTGCCTGTGGTGCTGTAATCTTCAGCCATTGCCCCAGCATTAACAGTCCAGGCCTTAGTCGGACTCCATTCCAGATTCATGAAACCGTATCGAAGATAGTTACTAATTTTCTCTCTACCCATCAGGTATTCTGAGCCCCAAACCTCATCGGCACGAAGCCCCCCGCCCCAGGCAGTACGCAGCTCATCTGTCAAACCGACATTGTGTTGAAGTTCAAGTTCATAACGATGGGTGTAACGACTAAAATCCATAGGCATAGGATCAAGAACGAGATCAAAGCCTCCAACTTGCACCCCTAATGGAAAGTTCAAAGTTGTAAAGGCTTCCGAGTTACGCTGAAAAATATGATAAAACTGCACGGACATGCTCTCATCCACGCTCTGGCGTCGTTCCCATTTAATCTGCTGCTGGTGATTGAGCACCCTCTTCTCGCGCGGTGGAAACAAGGGGAATTTACTTTGCACCTCTCTTGGCCCCGTGCCCAGCCCTCCCTCAAAGATAAGCGTGTCGATTGCTGTCAGGCTGTAATCAGCGCGGACAGTGAATGTTTTAGTTGGTTTGCTATCGTACCTGTCGGCAAAACCGTCATCCTCCACAACACCCGCCGTCAGACGATAATCAAACTTCTCAGCCCCCCCCACATGCCGCAGAAAAACCTCTCTCACACCACCATCACCAATATTGATTTTGACAGAGCTATCTTCAAGCACAGGATTGCGCGTAATAATATTAATGACCCCAAGAAAGGAGTTGGCACCGTAACTCGCTGAATTGGGACCGCGCACCACCTCAACCCTGTCAATATCATCCATGGTAATCGGCAATGTAACCCAAGGGATGCCGCCATAAGCAGTGGTATAGACCGACCGTCCATCGATCAACACCTGCATCTTACGGGCATAACGATCAATCGACATATGATAATTCACCGATGGTGTATGACCATCGTTATAACCAACAATAAAACCGGGCACCAGGCGAAACAATTCAGGAATCTCACGCGCACCCGAGGCATCAATCATGCGCCTGTCGATCACAGTAACCGCCATTGGTGTTCTATTAGCCGACTGAGACATTCGCGTTGCCGACATCACCATCGGCACATCATCCCAAAAGACCTCTTCAGACATAAGCGGTTCAACCTGAGCCAGCACCACCCCAGACAAAACAGGCAGACTGCAAAACAGACCAAACGCCATCATACGGCGAGCAACTAGCTGACATGAACGCATCCTGAACAACCTTATTAATTCCGGCAAAAAATTAATAGTACATAAAGATTCGCTAATAAACAGCAGCTCCGATTAGAAAAAAGCCAAAATCCCAAATATTTTTATTTACTGGCAGCCAGCAGGGATCAGATTCGATGCAGATCGACGCTGACATCAACCAAAACCCGCCCCAACAGCTGTACCTCCCCGCGGTACCGCTCATCACCGGTTGATGCAAATTCAAAAACAAACACTCGCAGCAACGAAAGCCCGCCAGCACGATTGCGTTTAAAACGCACTCGCTTCAACATCACACTCTGATCCAGCAGCTGCAAATTCAATTCATGACAATGACGCTTGGCAACAACATAGGCCTGCTGCTTGATCCCCATGGTATTCCACCAGAACACCGCCAGGAAGGCCAGGCCAGTCCAAATTAATAAGTCAAAAAGGTAAGAAACCACGCAAAAATCACTTCACATCAATAATCAGTCGTTCACTCGGTCTTCCAAAAAGACCATGACGACGATGACTCATTTGCCACTGAAAAGGATACTGCCCAGCGTCAAGCGGTGCCTGGACATTAAACCGGAATATTGCGTACTCCCCTGGGGCAATCGTGTCAGCAGAGCTGACAGCAACACTGTCCACCGCCCAGGCCAAACTATCTTCAATTAACGTGACTAAAGAGATATCACCGGCATGCCAGGCAAGCTTGCTGGAGTTCTTAAACTGCACCACCACCTCATGGGTCTCACCCAACAGCATGGTCTGAGCGATCTTTTGATAGACAAACTCAGAGCTATATGAAGCGTTTGCATTGCCAATGATCACAACATCAACAGGCGCAGAAACATCACCAAAAAAAGTATTATTTTGTCGCATCTGCCATTGAAAGGGGTACACACCAGCGTGTTCAGGCGCTGTAAAGCTCGCACTGAAGCGGGCTATCTCACCTGGAGCAACATGCGCATCGGAATCAAGCTCAATATTATCCAGCCCCCAAACACCACTTTTAAGTGCCGCAAGCTGAAATCCCATCGCCCTACTCCAGGCTGTCGCACCAATATTTTCAACCCGAAAATCAGCGTTAAAGGACTGCCCGACAGCCACCTCAGCCGGAACAAGCTGCATGACAATACGGGCCTGTTTATCAGAGTGCTCAATCCGAACTGACTTAGCCATAGCCACCTCACCAAAAGACTTACCATCAGGCCCTTGTAACTGCCAACTTAACTGCGCTATTCGGATCGATGCCGGAGCAGTCAAATCAAAACCAATCACCACCGACTCCCCTGGTGCAACAGGCGGATCAAACGGCCTTGCCGTGTCTATAGCACCCCATATTTTTCTCAGACCGGCCTCAGCCCAAATGATGCGATATCCCTTTTTAGCATCCCAAACTGTCGCACCAACGTTTTTATACTTAATATTTACACTATACTTTTGGCCACTGACCATGTAATCAGTCACATCAAGAGACATTAGTTTTGAATGATCTGAACGCTCCGCCAGCACTGGCACTGCATTCAAAACAAGGCATAAAAAAAGTAAACAAGAGGATATTTTATTAAATAGCATGAGCTTACCCGTATTTCTGTATGCACAAAACTGTACCCGGAAATAGCCGCCAACACCACATTCCAGCGACAAACCTTACAATCAACGATTTTGATAACGATTCAAGTCAAACAACCCGGATAAAACAAGCTTGTCACGCGCTTGCTTATCCTGAAACCAGTCAGCCAGCTGCCAGAAATCAGGATGGGTGCGCCTGACACCATACTGGTCAACAAATTTTTCATAATCCTCGAAATCCCGAATCATCGCACAGCGTTTGGTAAACGCTTCAATCTCTGACAGCGCAACGGAAAAAAAGAAATTGGGGTAAGAACCCTCCAGCCAAGTCACCACGGTCATCGAATCTTTATCAATATCGGAGCGATCACGCTCATTCTCATCGGCCAGAAAAGAGGTCACGTTTTTGTAGGCCTTGTCACGGATGAGCGTATAGGCCAGGTCATTTTCCGGCCTGTTGGTTCTCACCCGCACAAAGGCGACATCAGGAAAGGCATGCAGGCTTTCGCCTTGCAACTGTGCAATTCTTGCCATGGCGTCGTCGGCCCTTTTCGCAGCAATTTCTGCGGCTGCGACTTTACAATTGACGGAGCCACAGCGATTAATGGATTCGGCATACTGTGTCACATCTGCAAGCCTGTTTTTTATGTGCTGATAAAGCTCTTGCTGCGGATCATCTGTTTGGTAACCAATCACAGACTCAGTACTCAACCACGCCTGCGGCGCGGAAAAAAGCTCTTCAACCGTACTTCGCTGGCCAACATACCAGGTATCACGTATCGCCTTGCGTCTGTTTGCCGGAAGAAAGGCGAGAAAATAATCTTCACCTTCCATGCGCAAAAAATCCATGTAGATTCGGGTGCTCATTCGATGCCCCAGATTGCCATAGATGTTAAACCCGGCCACCAGCAGATAATGGATGCGCTCAAACAGCGGGTAGTCAATCACCCAGGCTGTTTCCGGTTTTTCACCCACCAGGCCGTAAGCCACCGAGCCACTGTCAAAATGGCGAAAAACAGTCAGTGCGGCATTAGGGTTGTGACCATCACCGTCCCAGATAAAATTCATGGCATGCTCCAACTCGTGAGTGCCGATGGTCTTGAACCAGGCCTGTTTGCTCTCCATGTAACGCCGCTGCCCTTTCCAGTAATCTGTCCAGATACGCAGCAATTCAAAGTTGCTACCGCCATCCGCAGGAACTTGCAGTTCATCCGCCATTTCACCAATAAACTGCGCATTATTGGTAATCACTGACTGGTTCGGATCGAAGAACATAATCCAGAACCTGTCTTCAATCACATCCAGGGCAATCTGTCCGCGACAGACCGGGCCTTTAATAAAACCTTCAATAAAAAAGTACGCATCATCCAGCAAAAATCGATAACGTGACTCTGTGGGCAGGGCGGCAAACACTTTGAACGGATTGGAAGCGATCTGCGTTTCGTAGGATGGCAGTTGATCCACTTCATAATCGGTTGTCAGAAAAAGTTCACGATAACGCTGCATGCGCGCATCTGAAAACTCATAGACAATATGATTTTTGGCCACGATGGATGGCTGATATCTCAACAAGCGGTAATAAAACGGCGTAGCGCCCGGATCATCATAGGGTCGAACCGTCGGAATTTCATTGATAGCCTCCCCTGGCGGTGTAGTGGAACGCACCAAACGATAAAACTCGCGTGCCGGAGACGCAGAAAAATGGATATGCGCATGAAACAGATGCTCATAGAGATAACGACTGACCAGGCGTTGTTTGTTGGACGGCTGGTTAAAAAACATTTCCCACTGTTTTATTTGCGGCAACACCGTGGAAACGGCGCTGGATGACGGCGACACAGATGCGCCCTGGGCCAGCCAGGAGACTAAGGTCCGGTACTCCTTTTTCGACAGGTTTGGCATTGCATAGGGCATGCCCCACAGTGGATTCTTCTGCGCAAAATCATCCATCGTTTCCAGCGTCGGGCAGATCTCTTCCCGATCAAGCCCCAGAGAAAAGCTCTCCGGCAACAGATCCTGAGTCGGTTGCGGGTGTTGCTGCTTCAAGCGCAACAGGTGATACAACACCGAGTTTTGCAGATTGTTTTTCGGACTCTTCCCCGCCTCGTTCAGTACCGCAGAGAAACCACGCGCGCGCCACTGATCTGTCGTTTTGGCATCAATAAACAGCCGTGTCGGCTGCATGGTGGTGAGGCGCCTGGGTTCATAGATACGCTCTTCACTGGCACCGCGTTGCAGCCCTTCTATGGATGAGAGCTTCAACTGGCAGGGGGCATCGTAACAGCCGTGACACACCACACAGCGGCGCTCCAGAATTGGTTTGACCTGCTGTTCGAACAGCACCGGCTCATCCAGCAGGGACAACTCAAGATCAGCCGCCATTGAGCCACCCTCCATGAAGTGAGGCGGCCCCCAATTCATATAGAGAAGAGCAATCGACAACAGGGTGACAAATGAAACTATCTGCACCCGTTTGCTGACGGCTATTTTTAACATTTGGCTTTAACCGACTACCTTGGCGATTTTTTTTAGCGTCTCTTTACTATCACCAAAGGTACAGATTGCATCACAATGTCTACGCAGATCTGAAAAGAGAATGTAGTGGATCTCTATATTGTTTGCCTTGATGGATGGGCGACTGAGTTGCAAGATCAGCTCCTTTTCACGTTTATCGGGAATAATCAAAAAAAGTGTCGAGGGGGCTTCGGGGAATGAGAAGTGCAAGTCGGTAAGCCTGAGTATCCCGGAGTATATTGATGTGCTCTTCTCCACTTCAAAGGCGCTGACTATATTGTTTGTGCCCTTCTGAAACCAGATAACATCGATTAACGCAATGGTACTTTTAGTCTCTTTATCAACATCGATATCGGGAAATTTTTGCAAACTAATGAATGAAAAATGGTTTCCTTCATGGCAGCGCGAGCGATCATTGGATGCACTGATCACATCATAACCCAGCGAGCCACCAATTTTCAGCAGATGATATTGCATCTCCGTGTGCAGATCCTCCTCCTCTTTTTCGTTCACCACTTCGGTGTGACGTTTTTTCAGCAGCCGCTCTATTTTTAGCTTTTCTTTATCAGACAACTCCCCCTCATCACCCACCATGATTTTTTTAACACCAATATCAAACAGAAAACCACCAAATGCCCCAAGGTCTTTGGAGAGGGCGTTTTTGTACTGACTGTTCTTTTCCAGAATCACTTCCCGCATGCGAAGATATTCCTGCCATGATCCCAACTTCACTTTGTCTTTAAACAGGTGGTTAAAACCATTCACAATAGCGGTATTGAAAGGAGGAATAATCTCCGGGTGGAGAAAGTAGAGGATATTGGCCACCGCTGGACCAAGCCCTTTAATTTTGCGCTGATCAAGGTTGATGATCTCTTTTATGATCTGCTCTTCTTTTGTCGCGTGGGTGCAGCTTTCGAGAAACTGGGCAAAGGCCACTTTGTTCCCCTCGTTCTCATAGATATCAGGGATTCTAAGCTTTGGCTTCCAATAAAAAGCATGGGACGCGCCCATGAAGACCTGCTTTGCTCAGTGATGCAGTTTAAAACGAACTCCAGTGAGGAGCCTTTATAGTCATTGCCGAAGCTGCCATTTTTAATATCATTAACAACATCCCTGACCCCGCGACGGATTGAACGAAAGGCCTTGAGGCGCTCTTCATTATTGATGAACCAGGTGTTAAAAACTGACTCGTCATCCGATTTATAGGCCTCAATTAGCCCTTTCAGTTCTCTACTCATTTCATCTCTCTTAATCTATCTATTCCAACATCCATTCGTGGATCTCAATCACGTGCCACAACAACCCGCAATATTACCTTCAGAATATCTCTTTTATTTACCCTCCATCGGGTATCGCAAACACCACCACTAGCAGCAATAAAATGCTAATCAAAACAAAAAAGACACGTTGCATAAGACTCCCCCGTCCACGCGAAACAATCAGTGCCACCAGACATTGCAGCAGGTAATACAGCGCGAAGGCACGCGAAGCAATGGTAATAATTTCAAAGATACTGGCTGACCAGACGAGAATAATGGCCACCGTAGCCACCAGTAAATACCCCACACCTGGTGTCAGGCGACGACTGAACTCAGACAACAAACCACCAGAACCTGCAGTATCCGCGACCGCAGCACTAAACTGACTCATCACCGCCGCCACAATTAACATCGCAGGCAAAACCGAGGCCACAAGGGCAGAAAGTTCAATAATGGCGGTTTCATCACGCGACTCATGAAAATCACCCAGTAGTGGCAATGCCAACCCGATAAATAACAGGTAGATGACTGCCGATAGAATCTGCGCATAACGCATTGTACGGATACGCGTCTCGGCATCATATTCTGATCCAAGATAACGGGAAGTTTCAAACCCCTGAATGATTAACAGAATACCGGCTAACAAACCCAGGGCATAAGGCCAATCCTCTACAGGACGATAATTAATCTCATTTTCAGCTTGTGCCAACCAGTTAATATCGAACCAGGCCAACCCGACCAGCAATGCGGCAATAATCGCCAGTTTGATATTTACAGCCGTCTTTTCCAGACTTTCCAAACCACCTAACCCACGCCACAGTCCCATCAGCGCGATAAAAACCAGTATCACCGTAGTTATTATGTTGGCAAAAAATTCGCTCTCAATCTCCACGGCCCGCAACACAAAAGAGGCCAGCAAACGCAGATAAAATGCGACTGAAATAACATAGGCAATACTCAATACCAAACCAGAAAAACGTTCGATAGCAAACAGCAAGCGCGAGCCTTGCCCCTCATTCAGCATAGGCTCGGCATAGCGAATATTGTAACGAATGACCTCTCCAATCCCATAGGCCACTAACACGATGCCTGACATTGCCAGCAATGCCCAACTGTTAACAGCGTGGGACAATAATGGCGCTGCCACCAAAAAGCCACTACCAATAATTGATGCCAACGGTGTCACTGTTGCTCGCCAATCACGCGATTGTAAAAATCGTGGACGAAACAATATCGCAACCACCACAATAGCAACCGCAAGCAGTAACGTATTTTCAAACACCTGACGTCATCTCTTCCACTTTTCGCTCAGACTTGTCATGATTCTGCTACGCCTTTCCTTGCCTAGGGTTAATCTAAGGAGCCTTTGAATCCGTCTATGAATGCTCAGCAATAATTTTTCCAACTATTCAGCACTGCCCAGTTTCTTCCAGGTGAAATGTTCATAAACCCCCGACCAATACATACCAAAACCAATAGCAAACAATAACTCTTCGATAGGCATAAACCCAATGGTGATGCCTGATAACACATCCATGTTCCATACCCGGTCGATATATCCCGGCGCACTCCACTCCAACCCAGCCAGAAAGATGGCGTAGTAAACCAAAAACAGTAACCCGCCGATCCAGGTTTTTCGTTTCAGATCCGGTCGACAAAGCATCGTTGCCGCTGCGCCGGCAAACATAGCAATGATGGAGGGATAAATGGGGTTCCAGGGAAAGAAGTAAAGCGCCACAAAAACCACAAAGGGGGCTGAAAGAGCTTTGTAGTGATGCCGATGCTGATGATGTCCACGCACACACGCCCCTACCACTTGAGGTATCTTCTGGCTCAACAGATTATAAAATACCGACGCAATCCCACCAATACCGAAGCAGAAAATCAGGCTTTCGATATCAAATCCAGTGTTCTCTGCCAGATCAAACAGACTTGGCGGCATCCAGTATTCCGGCACAAACAGCGGTTCACTTAATCCAAACGGTGTGGTGAACAGGCTGGCCCACAACATCGCCCGCCGTTGCGCAGGAAAACGCCAGTAGATCAGCGCCCAGGGAATCAAAAATGCGCTTGACCAAAGCAACCAAATATAGTGATCAGATAGCATCGTTATCTCTCTTCAATCGTACCGCAAGCTAATAGATGCCAGCCTTGCGCTGCTGGCGACGCACATAGGCGATAATATGTCCAACCTGTTGCGGTGAAACATTGGCAATCGGCGGCATATCACCAAAGTGCCAATGATGCTGTTTGGTTCCATCTTTCACCGCCCAGTAAAACGCCAGATCTGCGTGATGGTTGGGGTGATAGAATTTATGTATCAACGGCGGCCCCTGATCAGTGCCCTTGGCTGCCTTTCCATGGCAGCGAGAACACTGAGCACGAAACAGAACCTTGCCCTTTTCTGCATCGGCGACAAAATCGCCCCCCGGCAGCAGCTGTGCTTGCCCGGTGTTCGGCGCATCGCAGCCACTTAGCATCATGCCGATGCCAAGCAAAAATAAAAGAACAATATTTTTCACCATCTTTACAGTCTCCAAATCACATTCACTTCCAACCAAAATACCTTATTCACTGGCAATAGTCGTCAGCCTTTCCGGGGCTGTACGCAGTGTTTCGATATGCGGGCCTAAAAGTTGTTCTGTCTGCCCCTTCGCAATCATTTGCACCTTCACACCACCGTCACTCAGTGGCCAGCTTATTTCAGGCAGATCGGGTTCTATTACCACAACAGGCACGCCGCAACCACAACGACAATGATGAACAGCAATGGCCTGATTGCTTAGATACCACGGGCGCTTGCGATAAAGCAGCAGATAAAGAATTTCCACCAATGACCACGGCTGCCGCAATGCGTGTTCCAGACCTTCCGGCCCTTCACGGAAAACCGACGCATGATGAACGATCAAGGCATCGAGCTTATGCCGGCAACAGATTGCCTCTGTAGAGGCCAACTTAATCGTTGCGCCATCACTATAGAACTCTCCGTCAATCTCCACCGGCCGGTACAACACGGGCATGGCAGCACTGGCCATAATGCGAGGCGCCAGATCACCTGACGAGAACAATGTCTTTCCACCCTGCGTCAGGTTGGTGGCAAGGGAATAAAACGGAATGGGACACGTTTCGAAGGTCTGCGCAGTGAGATTGCTACGAATAAAATCGATGGCCGCCGTGTTACCCGAAATACCGGTATAGCCCCTGCCCTTGCGCACTGCCATCTGCCAGATAAAACGTGCCCATGAATCTGGCGCCCAATAATCGTTTGTCTCTACATTGGCAATACGTTGTGCCCATTGATGCAGATCTGTACCACTGGCATAAACACCCCCCACCAGAGCACCGGCACTACAACCGGCGATGGCACCAATCTCAACACCCAGCTTTTCCAGCGCGAGTAAAAAGCCGGTATGGGCAAACACCCCCCGGCCACCCCCGGAACTCAACACCACACCGACCTTCATTTTGTTACCCTGCCAGTGATGAATCGTTTAAACAAACAGAATTATGCATCATCTCAATTCACCTCTTTATGATTATTTTTGCACACGCTTATTGCCCGCATTTATCAAATGCCAACTGGGCGCATAATAATCAATTTTTATTTCAGCAATACTGGAAAAAATTCATAACCAACGCCTGACACTCCAGCCCAAAAGTTCTGCCAATCGTGGTAGCCAACGACGTTGCCGCCAACGTCTTGCACACACCACCGTGGCCAAGGTTAAATCGGCCTCAAATTGCGCTTGCAAAAGGCGACAAAGATCAGGGTCTCGACTGACCAGATTCAACTCATAGTTTTGAAACAGGCTGCGGTAATCAAGATTAGCAGTGCCAAGAGTGGCCCACTTGCCATCAACAATGGCAACCTTTGCATGCAGCATTCTGGGCAGGTATTCATAAATTTTCACCCCGGCATCTAACAAATGCGCATAAACAGCATTGGCGGCCCAGCGCGCCAAACGTACATCACTGCTGCGCGGTACCAGCAGGCGCACCTCAACGCCCCTTTTTACAGCTGCAAGCAATGCCTTTTGTGTATGGTGATCAGGCACAAAATAGGGCGTTGTCAGGCAGACCTGTTGTTTGGCGTTACCCAGAAAATCTGCATAAAGACAAGCCAGTCGGCGCCGGCAAAGGCGACTCTGATTAGGCACCAGTGTGCTATTGGCCTGTTTATCTTCTTTGGGCATGTGTTCTCGATCACCTCGCCAAAAGGCATCAAACAACTCATCAGCCTGTCCAGCTAACGCCCCCTGAAAGGAGGCATGGGTATCCCGCCAACGTGCAGCGCCAAAATAGCGTTGCGAGCTTTGGCGATGGATATTAAAGCCACCCAAAAAGGCCGTTTCAGCATCGACCACCAAT
Organism: Gammaproteobacteria bacterium; assembly: GCA_024277755.1. GTDB lineage: Bacteria > Pseudomonadota > Gammaproteobacteria > Tenderiales > Tenderiaceae > Tenderia. The sequence continues at coordinate 35,818 of JAJRUN010000127.1, forward strand.
AGTTTTCGGTGATCACGCCGGTTGTAACGCAACGGCTCACGCCAGTACCAACGATGAAAATGATGCACCTCAACACCCGATGCTTCAAGCATCGGCCCCAGTGTGCGATAAAACTGAAATAACGACCCCAGTGCATCCACCAGCAAGCGCACCTGTACTCCGGCCCTTGCCCGCTCTGACAAAGCCTGCGCGAAAAGAAGCCCGACCTCATCATCGGCAAAGATGTAGGTCTCCATCCAGACGAATTTCTTTGCCTCTCTAATCCGGGAGAGCATTGCATCGAACAGTAGATCACCCTCTGTATAGAGCATGATGACACTATCGTCATCATGCTGGTCTGGCAACGGATTGCATGCACACGGCTTAACCACTACAGCCACACAACCTGACGTGGCACACCGTTCCGAGCCTCTGTATCTGCCATTTTGATAGACAACCACCCATCGGTATTAAGCCTGTCAGTGCAGAAATTCATGAACCACATCAACTCAATGTCGTGCTGCATGAGCGATGGCCTCACGCGCATCCAGCTCACGCGTGCCGTTGCCCGTACGCAAAAAATATTTAGAGCTACTGCCGTCTCTCAAATAGACGGGGTCCAATACCGACTCGACAATCACCCGGCACACGTCTCGCCCCCCTATTTCATCAAAGATACAATGCACAAAGGAACACATATCTGTACCTATGCGATTAATAACGATGTCGGTTATACAGAGGGCAAAACCATCACGATCTTTACTTTTTAATGTTTTGTAATCATTTTCCAAACCAAGAATTTCGCCATCATCTGCCACACCAATCAACAAATTTCCACCTTGATGATTCATAAAACCTACCAGTGTCTTTGCAATCACCATTTCAAGTGCCTTATTAATCTTTCCCTGA
>JAJRUN010000128.1 GCA_024277755.1 Gammaproteobacteria bacterium
AGACCTTTGCACGATACAGGTGCGAAAGAAAAATGAGCTAATATTTTTCTGATTGAGGCAGAAAATGCAGTTAATAGCGAGCTATTGACAAGTTTTCTAACGAAAAGCAGGAGAATATTAGCCATTTTTACTCGTGATTGTGTCGTGCAAAGGTCTCAGTACATCTATAGTGGGTGTCGATACTATTAACAGGGTTTCTGAATTGGATATAAGCAGTAAAAGATGAAAGTTTACGAGGACAATTTTCTGCGTTTGATGTTGCTGATGCCGGAGCTAAAGACATTTGGCAAACAGTGTCGCGGGGTGCTCCTTCAAGACGGTCTACATGTGGACGTGCTGGAAAGACACAAGTACACCACCGTTATCCGCTTGGCTCAGAATTTGCCACTGGATTTTATGTCTGCGGCAATACCAACAATGATCGTGCGTGTCTATCACGATGCTGAAGTGGCTGAGGTGTTGTCATATCAGCGTCACTATCGATTTAAAGGCAAATATAGTTACCCTAATCCGGATATGTGCCATGTGCGTGAAAAACAACGGGTCAATGAGTTTCTAGGTGAATGGCTGGATTTTTGTCTGGCCAGGGATGTGCCTGTGCGGGCAGCGGCATTGGTGTGAGTAACAATTATTGAGTTGCGTGGAGCGGGGGTTAAGATTGCTGCTCATCGTTAATTTTCACTAAAGATTTTTATCTATTTGCCGCTTTATGGATCAAACGGTATTTGTGATGTGTACAAAAGCTTTAAAGATTAATGGTTTTTGTGCCGCGGTGATCATTGAAGGGATGCTATGACTACGAATAATTCTGAAAAACTTACGATCAAAGGGGTTTCGATTCCAGCCAAGATAAACATTGTGGTTGGGGCAATTTTTTTGATTGTGATTTTGTCTGTCACTTTTTTTGTTTTTACTCAAGATAAAAAGAATGTACTGGAACAAGCTAAAGAGCGTACCCGGGATATGTCGACGCTCTATTTTGACAGCCTTAATACCATGATGCTGACCGGTACCATGGGGCAGCGTAAAATTCTTCAGGATAAGATGTTGCGCCGTCCTGGTGTCCTCGAAGCGCGTGTGATTCGCGGCGAACCTGTTAAGCAACAATACGGTCCGGGGTTTGATTATGAGCAGCCGGTTGACGAGCTTGATATGCGGGCGCTGTCAGGTGAAGATATTGTCGATATTAAAGAGACGCCTGAGGGTCGTGTATTGACTGTTTTGACACCGTTTAGAGCGACCACCAATACCCGTGGCGTGAACTGTTTGCAATGTCATGATGTCACCAGTGGCGCTGTCAATGGGGCGGTACGTGTTTCTTATTCAATGGCGGAAATGGATAGTGCTGTTGAAAATGAAATGATGCTTGAAGCAACGGTTAATCTGGCGGCCTTGGCGATTGGTCTGTTGTTGATTAACTATTTTCTGCGTGGCTGGGTCAGCCAGCCGTTGGTCAATTTGATGAATGTGGTAACTCGTCGTGCTGCGGGCGATGTAAGTATTCGCGTTGACGTGACTTCAGGTGATGAGATTGGCATGGTAGGCACAGCCTTTAATGATATGGCTGACAATGTTAATGCCAGTACTCAGCGTGAACATGAAGCAGCGCAGGAGTTGCGGCATAAGGTTGATGTGTTGCTTGATGTGGTCAATAAAGCTGCTAAGGGGGATATGTCCGGCAAGGTTACCTTTGGTGGCGGTGATGCCATTGGTGAATTGGCAAGTGGCTTGAAGGGCATGATCGCCAATATTCACAAAATGATTGAGGAGCGCCATCAGGCTGTCGAGGACCTGAAAAATAAAGTCGATCATATACTTGATGCGGTGACCAAGGCGGCTAGCGGTGATTTGACCGGTAAGGTGGGTATTTCCGGTGATGATGCTGTGGCTCAGTTGGGGCGTGGCGTGCAGTCAATGATTGATAATCTCAATGTGGTTGTTGCTCAGGTGCAGCGGTCAGGTATTCAGGTAACCTCTTCTGCAACTCAGATTGCTGCGACCGCGAAGGAGCAGGAGGCAACGGTGGCTGAACAGGCGGCGACGGTTAATCAGGTTGTGGCAACGACTACCGAAATTTCTGCTACGGCCAAAGAACTGGTTCGGACCATGGATGAGGTGGCGACAGTGGCAGAAGGTACCGCTGGTGCTGCTGCAAGTGGACAGGCTGGCCTGCAAAAGATGGAATCAACCATGCACCAGGTTGTTGAGGCATCTTCATCAATTGCTGCCAAGCTTGAAGTGCTGAATGAAAAGGCCGGTAACATCAATACTGTTGTGACAACCATCACCAAGGTTGCAGACCAGACCAACCTGCTGTCGCTGAATGCGGCTATTGAGGCTGAAAAAGCCGGGGAGTATGGCTTGGGGTTTTCGGTGGTTGCTACTGAGATTCGGCGTTTGGCTGATCAAACTGCTGTGGCGACCTGGGACATAGAACAAATGGTTAAAGAGATGCAGACAGCGGTCACAGCAGGTGTGATGAGTGTTGAACATTTCTCTGAAGAGGTGCGCCGCAGTGTAGATGAGGTCAGTGTGATCAGTTCTGGGTTGACTGAAATTATCGATCAGGTGCAAGCCTTGACACCCCGTTTTGAGACGGTGCATGAGGGGATGCAGTTCCAGTCTCAGGGCGCGGATCAGATTAAAACGGCAATTGTTCAATTGAGTGAATCTGCACAGCAGACAGTGGACTCATTAAGGCAGTCGCATTCTTCAATTGACCATCTCAATGAGGCCGCGCATATGCTGCAGGCAGGGGTGTCCAAATTCAAGGTCTCAACGCCAGACCATAGCTAGGCATCGCCATTATGATGATGTTGCTGTTCAAGATTGACGGTGAACGCTATAGCTTGAGTGTTGCGGATGTTGTAGAGCTTGTCCCCTATGTTTCATTGCAGAACTTGCCCAAAGCACCAGGGTATATTGCTGGCTTAATGAATTACCGAGGTAATATCGTCCCTGTCGTTGATCTATCAATATTGATTTGTGACCGGCCGGTTGAACGTTTGATGAGCAGTCGGATTGTTTTGATCAAACCTGTTAAAGAAGAAAATCGATTTATTGGTTTGTTGGTAGAGAATGTGACTGAAACAATAAAAATTGATGAGACAACATTCACTGACACAGGAATTAGCTCAGAGGCTGGAGCCTTTGTTGATAAGATTGCAATGGATGGGGTTGGAATGATTCAGGTTGTCAATGTCTCTAAGTTATTACCCGACGATGTAAAAGTTATGTTGCAGGATGGTATTGCCAGCAAGGCATCTGGTGAAGGTGAACCGGATGTCGTTTGAGGCTATTTTCCATGTGATTAAAAATGAGATGGGCTTGTCACCAGAGACGGTAGGCTTGAATACGGTAGAACGACTTATTGAACGCCGGATGAAGGTTGTTGGTGAGAAATATGTTAGTTCCTATTGTCGCTTGGTAAAAAGTTCTGTCGATGAGAAACAAGCCCTGTTCAATGAAATGTCTGTACCTGAGACCTGGTTTTTTCGTGATCATGAACCATTTAAAGTGCTGTCTTCATTTGTAAAAGAGCTTGATCTTGCAGAAGATAGAGTGCTCAATATTCTTAGTATTCCTTGTTCTACTGGTGAAGAACCATATTCCATTGCTATGGTCTTGAAGGATGTAGGGTTGAGTGAACGGCAGTTTAGAATTGATGCTGTCGATATCAGTACCGAGGTGCTCAAGAAGGCGCGAAAAGGCATATACAGTGATAATTCTTTTCGGGGTAAAGAGATTTCTTTCCGAGACAAGTATTTTGAACGTAAAGGCAGTGTGTATTTTATTTCGGATAAAATTAAATCGACAGTAAATTTCTTAAATAAGAATGTCCTTGATGAAGATTTTATGTCAGGAAAGGGTGTGTACGACATTATCTTTTGTCGTAATCTGTTGATCTATTTTGATTATGAAACTAAGTGCAAGGTGCTAAATACTTTGTCTGGTCTGATGCATAAACAGGCTATGTTGGTGCTTGGACATGCTGAAACCGGGCGTATGCCTGAAGGTGTGTTTGAGTCGTTACATTTGCCTGGTTCGTTTGCTTATCAGAAGGCGGGGGCTGCCGTATCTAGACCTGAAAAACCTTCTTCAAATTCCGCTTTGGCAGCATCGCTTGCCTGTTCAGTCATGAGGCCATCAAAATCAGTTACTGAGACAGTGGTAGACAAAAAACCGATTGTTGAAGCTGTTGTGTCAACCGTTGAAGGTGTTGATGAGTGGGTTGATTCGATTGAGGCACTGGCTGATTCTGGACAATTAAAAGAGGCGATCACTGAGTGTGATTGTCTGATAGAGGCGGTGCCAGATTCAGCGCAAGGCTATTATCTAAAAGGTGTTGTTTTACTGGCATTTGATGCTGATTTTGAGGCGGCTGCTGCATTTAAAAAGGCGGTCTATCTTGATCCAAAAAATTATCAATCACTGATCCATTTGGCTGTTTTATCTGAAGAGTCGGGAGACTTGCGTGCATCAGAAAATTATCGTGCCAGGGCTGATCGGTTGAGAAAGAATGCTCAGGTTTCTGTTGGTTAGGTTGGTTTAAAGGTAAATGGCAGAGAATAAAGACAAAATTGATGACTGCTGGAACCGAATTGGTGTTTGGTCCAAGGGGGTACATGAATGCGCCAAACTTAAAGATGTTGGCCATTGTATCAATTGTGATGTTTTTTCTGTTGCGGGCAGGCAGTTGCTGGAGGCTGAGCCGCCTCGCGGTTATCTGGATGAGTGGACTGAATTTTGTGCTGCTAAACAGCTTAAGAAAAACTCTCAGGAAGGTTCAATTATTTTATTTCGTCTGGGAGATGAATGGCTGGGTATTGAGACGCGAATATTGGATGAGGTAATGCAAATGCGCCATATCCACACTGTTCCCCATCGTAAGGGTGCAGTCCTGAGAGGGATTGCCAATGTTCGAGGCGAGTTGCAATTATGTGTTTCTATTGGTCGTCTGCTAAATATCACCCGTGGTGAAATTACGGGCATCAATGTTGTTAAGGGTGTCTATGAACGTATGATTGTGATTTCAAGAGATGGTTCGAAATTTGTTTTTCCCGTCAGTGAAGTGCGTGGTGTGTTTCGTTTTGATCTTAGTGATATGAAAGATGTACCGGCCACATCAGTCAACTGTTCCGTTCATTATCTGAAAGGAATGGTGGTTTGGGAAAATAAACATGTCGGTGTGATTGATCATGAGTTGTTGTTTCCAGCATTAGAGCGGGGAATCTTATGAGTAGAGGCTTGGTGGATGGTTGATACGTCCATGCTTGATTTATTTAAGATGGAAGTTGAGCAGCAGACCTCGTTGCTCAATGAGAGTCTTCTTGCGCTGGATCAAACGCCAACGGCGGCTGAGCATCTTGAGGCAGCCATGCGTGCCTCTCACTCAATCAAAGGGGCGTCACGCCTATTGGGAATTGACTCGGTACAGCAGATTACTCATGTGATGGAAGATTGTCTGGTATCGGCTCAGGCAGGTGAGCTGTTGCTTGGTTCTGCTGCTGTTGACGTTTTACTAAGAGGGATGGATGTCATTAAGGAGATCGCTGAAGGCGACGGTGATCTGAATCTTTGGTTGGATACAAATCAGCAGGTGTTTGCTGAATTGATGGCAGCGCTTAGTGCTATTAAGTCTCCGGATAGTGCTTCTGCTGTTGAAACACAGACTGTTGAGCCTGCCGCCGAAGTTGTTATGGACTTGAGCGATCCCCAAGATACATCCATGCTTGAACTGTTCAGGATTGAGTGTGAGCAGCATGGTAATGTTTTGGCGGATGGCTTGCTGGTGCTTGAGCAAAATCCGACCTCTGCTGATTGGCTTGAGCAGCTGATGCGTGCTTCTCATTCAATCAAGGGCGCAGCCCGCATGGTTGATGTTGATCCTGTGGTTCAGATTGCACATGTCATGGAAGACGCCTTTGTCGCCGCACAAGATGGTGAACTTGTTCTGTTGGCAGATGATATTGATGTCATGTTGAAAGGTCTGGATATTATTAATGAAGTGGCGGCCTGTGAGGGGAGTCTAGCCGATTGGTTTGCTGGTCGTAAGCAAGATGTGGTTCGGCTGGTTCAAGAGTTGTCAGCAATTAAAACCAAGGAAACCATCCCATCATTAGCCGCTACCGCTGGATCAGTAGCTCCATCTGCTACCTCCTCTTCAGAAACCTTTGTTGAACCTGATATCTGTCTGGATATTCAAGATCCTTCAATGTTGGATTTATTTCGGACTGAGTGTGAACAGCAGGGCGCTGTATTGAATCAGGGCTTATTGGACCTGGAGCAGGCTCCTACTTCGCTGGAACGTTTAGAACCTTTGATGAGAGCGGCCCATTCTATAAAAGGGGCTGCGCGCCTGGTTGGGATTGATCTTGTGGTCAAATTGGCACACGTCATGGAAGATGATTTTGTTGCAGCACAAAATGGCGAGATTGTGCTTGATGCGGATCAGATTGATGTTTTGCTCAAGGGTGCAGACACGATTAACGAACTGGCTATGCATGAGGGTGAGCACCGTGACTGGTATGCCGTTAACAAACAGAATTATCTTGGTTTGCTGAAAAATATTGATGGCATTCTTAAAGGTGAAAAGCCGGTGGCTGCCCCAGTCGTGATCAAGCCAGCAGCTGATATTGCTCAGAAAGAGGTCGCTGTTGCACCGGCCAGTGATACTAAAAAGACAGAGTTGCCCGCCCCTGTAAAACAGATGCCTAAAAAGGCTGTAACGGCACAAAAAGACCGGGTACTCAGGGTCAGTGCTGAACTTGTTAACCGTTTGATGGGCCTGGCAGGTGAGTCGCTGGTTGAATCGCGTTGGTTGAACCCGTATTCCGTCTCTCTACAGCGTCTGAAACGTCAGCAAACGGATCTGGTATGTGTGATTGATTCGTTGCGTGAACACTTGGAACGCCAGGCGCTTGATGAAGGTGTTAGAGGTCTTGTGCGTGATGCTCAGCGTCAGGCCTCTCAGTGTCGTGAGGTATTGTCTGACAGATTGGTTGAGCTGGAGTCATATGACCGTCGTTCAACTAATCTTTCCTCGCGCCTGCACAAAGAGGTTGTTGGTAGCCGTATGCGTCCCTTTGGTGACGGGGTGCATGGCTTTCCGCGTATGGTGCGTGATATTTCTCGTTCATTAAATAAGGATGTCCAGCTGCTGATTGAGGGTGATACGACCCTGGTTGATCGTGACATACTCGACAAGATTGAAGCACCACTGAATCATATTGTTAGTAATGCGATTGATCATGGCTTGGAGGATGCCGATGAGCGTGCGGCAACGGATAAACCGGCTAAAGGCACTATTCGTTTAAGTGCTCATCATAGTGCTGGCATGTTATCGGTGATTGTTGAGGATGATGGACGTGGCGTTGATCTTGAACGATTGCGCCAGAAAGTGATTGATAAGGGATTGGTGGATCAATCAATGGCTGCCAATTTGGCTGAGACTGAATTGTTGGAATTTCTGTTTTTACCCAGCTTTAGCACCAAGGAGGCTGTTAGTGAAATTTCGGGGCGTGGTGTAGGTCTTGATGTTGTGCATGAGGCGGTGCAAGAGATGCGTGGCAATGTTCGCGTGAACTCTACTCTAGGAGTAGGGACTCGTTTTCATATGCAATTACCTCTGACGTTGTCGGTGATTCCCGCCTTGCTGGTTGAGATTTCGGGTGAGCCATATGCATTCCCGCTGGCACGAATTGATCGTATCGCCAGCGTAAATAAGCGTGATTTGAGTGAGGCTGAGGGCAATCAATTTGTCGTGCTGGATGGCAAAAATATTGGTCTGGTGAGTGCTGCACAAATACTTGAAAAAGAGTCTGCTCCAGAGAAAAGCGAGCAGATGTCAGTGGTCGTGTTGAATGATAGGCAAGATTATTATGGCATGGTGGTTGATAAGTTTCTGGGAGAACGTGAGCTGGTGGTCCAGGTGTTGCCTGAGGCGCTGGGTAAGGTGCAGGATATTAGCTCGGCAGCACTTATGGAGGATGGTTCTCCATTGCTGATTGTTGATATAGATGATTTGATTCGTTCAATAGAAAAAGTACTGAAGGTTGCCCGTCTGGGTAAGGTGGGAACCATTGTAGATGTTGATGAGGCTGATTCTTACACGCATATTTTGGTGGTTGATGATTCGATTACTGTGCGTGAGGTTGAGCGAAAGCTGCTTGAATCTGCGGGTTATAAAGTGCAAACGGCCGTTGATGGTATGGATGGTTTGAACATGTTGCGTAGTCAGTATTTTGATATGTTGGTGACCGATGTTGATATGCCGCGTATGAACGGGGTGGAGTTGGTAAAAACCCTGCGACAGGATGCAGGCCTGCGTTCACTGCCGGTATTAATGGTTTCATATAAAGACCGTGAAGAAGACAAAATGCGCGGCCTTGAGGCGGGTGCTGATTATTATCTCACCAAGGGTAGCTTTCATGATGAAGGTTTGTTGAGCGCTGTTATTGATCTGATAGGCGAGGCTAAATCATGAGAATTGCAATTGTTAATGACTCGTTGATGGCAGTGGAAAGTTTACGTCGTGTGGTTAGCTCGGTGCCAGGTTATGAGGTTGTCTGGGTGGCTAATGATGGTGCTGAAGCTGTGTGGCGTTGCGGTGCAGACGTACCTGACTTGATCTTGATGGATCTCATTATGCCGGTGATGGATGGTGTTGATGCGACCCGTAAAATCATGGAGTTTAGTCCTTGTTCAATTCTGATTGTTACCTCAACTGTTTCTGGTAATGCCTCCAAGGTATTTCATGCCATGGGGTATGGTGCGCTTGATGCGGTGAATACACCGGTGCTGGGAATGACAGGGGATGCCGAGGGCAAGGATGAGTTTTTACAAAAGGTCTCCATGATTGGAAAACTGATTAATCAGTATTCTAATGTTGAATCACCTAAGGTGGCGATGATTGGAACGACAGTTACAGCAACAAGCGGTTGTTTGGTGGCGATAGGGTCATCCTCGGGTGGTCCCAAGGCTTTGTCAGTAGTGTTGCAGTCATTACCGGCGGATTTTTCTGCTCCAATTGTGATTGTTCAACATGTTGATCAGAAATTTACTGCCGAGCTGGCGGCATGGCTGGACAAACAGTGTGCGCTTGAAGTGCGCTTGGCAAAAAAAGGTGATAGGTTGGTGCCCGGCAGAGTGTTGATTGCCGGAACCAATGACCATTTGATTTTGAATGCGCGTAATTCGCTGGAATATACCCCTGATCCGGTCGACCAAGCATACAGACCATCCGTTGATGTTTTTTTTGCCAGCGTGGCGAAGCATTGGGCGGGTGATGTAGTTGCTGTCTTGTTGACAGGCATGGGCAGAGATGGTGCTGAAGGGCTGCTGACGCTTAAAAACAAGGGTGTTTATACTATTGCTCAAGACGAGGCCAGCTGTGCGGTTTATGGTATGCCTAAGGCGGCGGCCCAAATTGGTGCGGCTCAACAAATCCTGCCAATAGACGATATTGCTTCTGAGTTGATAGACTTTTTTGATAACAGGAAAAAAGGTAGCAGACGTAATGAATGCTAGTGGGGAAGATTCAAAGTCATCTACAGATATTGTGGCATCTGGGGACAGCTCGCGTACTCGTGTGATGCTGGTTGACGATCAGGCTATCGTAGCCGAGGCCTTGAAGCGTATGCTGGCTGATGAACCGGATATTGATTATCACTATTGTAGTGAGCCGGCCAATGCGATGAATGAAGCCATCGCATTTAAACCGACGGTGATTCTGCAAGATTTGGTGATGCCGGATATTGATGGTTTGATGTTGTTAAAGTTTTATCGTTCAAACCCTGAAATAAAGTCTATTCCCGTGATCGTTTTATCGACCAAGGAAGATCCCAAGATCAAGAGTGAGGCATTTGCATTGGGGGCCAGCGATTATCTGGTCAAATTCCCAGACAAGCTCGAGGTGATTGCGCGTGTCCATGCCCATTCACGTAGTTTTATGGCGCAAAAGCAGCGTGATGAAGCTTACCGTGCCTTGAGTGAATTACAGACTGAACTGGAAGCCAAGAATGTCGAGCTGGAACGATTGTCGTCTCAGGATGGTCTGACAGGGATTGCTAATCGCCGTATTTTTGATGAGTTTACTCAGAAAGAATGGAACCGCGCGGCACGTGATAATAACCAGCTTTCTCTGGTGATGATCGATATTGATCATTTTAAAACTTACAACGATAACTACGGCCATCAGGGGGGCGATGATTGCCTTCGCAAGGTCGCGCAGAAACTGGCGAACACTGTCAATCGTTCGGGTGACTTGGTGGCGCGTTATGGCGGTGAGGAATTCGTGGTTGTAATGCCGGGGACGGGGTTGGATGGTGCAAAAAGTATTGCCGAGGCGCTATGTGAAGGTGTCTCTTCATTGGGGCTGGAACATGCCCACTCCTCTACTGCTGATCATGTAACAATCAGTCTAGGGGTGGCATGTATGGTGCCAACGGCTGATGGTAAGCCTGAAGCGCTTGTTGCGAAGGCCGATGCTGCGTTGTATGAGGCCAAGGAGACGGGGCGTAACAAATTTGTGGTGGCCAAAAATTAAGGTGCAGGTTCTTCAGTCGGTACCCTTCTTGAGTCCGGGTATATTTTGATCGTTTTTACGGTGTTATTACCTGTCTGAACAATGTCGATTGGATAGCCCGAAATTAGTACACTGGTACCTGGCTTGGGGATAGATTCAAGGTATTCGATAATCAGACCGTTCAGGGTTTTGGGGCCATCAGTCGGTAATTCCCAGTCCATTGTTTTATTGAGTTCGCGGACGTAGGCAGTGCCATCAACCAGAAAACTGCCATCATCTTGCGGGTGGATATCTTTACTGGATGCAGCAACATCGGTGGTGTATTCACCGACGATTTCTTCAAGAATACTTTCCAGTGATACCAGTCCCTGTATGTCACCGTATTCGTTGACGACAAAAGCAATGCGTCTTTTTTCACGTTGAAAACCAAGGATCTGGGTGTTGAGCGTTGTGCCTTCAGGGATGTAGTAAGGTTCGCGGCATATCCCTAAGAGTTTTTCTTTGCTGAAATCACCTTCGGCGAGTATGTGCAGGGCGTTTCGGGCGTGGACAAAGCCAATTACATTTTCGATGTTGTCGCGAAACACGGGTAAGCGGGTGTGCTGAGAGTGAATCAGTTGCTTGAGTATGACCGGGTTATCATCGCTAATATCCAGACCGATAATTTCATTGCGCGGCACCATTACATCTTCTACGGATACTTTTTCCAGATCGAGAATGCTGATTAACATTTCCTGATGCCGACGTGGAATCAGGGCGCCAGCTTCATTCACCACTGTGCGTAGTTCTTCACTGCTGAGGTGCTGCATGGCTCCCGTTTTGGTGGGGACACCGAGAATGCGTAGCAGAGTGTTGGCCATGATATTGACTAGCCAGACCAGTGGGTAAGTGATTTTTAGCAGTGGTTCGAGCACAACGGCGGCAGGAAAGGCGACCCGCTCTGGGTGTAGGACGGCAAGGGTCTTGGGTGCTACTTCGGCAAAGATCAGTATGACGAAGGTGAGGATGCCGGTGGCAATGGCGATGCCTGCTTCACCGAGTAAGCGCAAGGCAATCAGTGTAGCGATGGACGAGGCTAGAATATTGACAAAATTGTTGCCCAGCAGGATTAAGCCAATCAGGCGGTCTGTTTGGTCAAGCAGTCGCTGGGCGCGCATAGCACCGCTATGTCCTGCCTGCACAAGGTGCCGCAGTTTGTAACGGTTCAGGCTCATCATGGCCGTTTCTGAGGCCGAAAAGCAGGCCGACATAATGATCAGAAAAAACAGGATGGTGAAGAGTAGGTTTAGAGAGATATTTTCCATGTGGTCTGTAGTTTTGTGTTGGTGCGGGAAAATTCAAGCATTGTGCGTGCTAGAGCACGGTTAACACTAGCTTAAAATGAGTTCCTGCACGATTTTGCTGCCGATGTAGGCCAGGATAAGAACACCAAAGCCACTCAAGGTCCAGCGAATTGCTGTTTTGCCGCGCCAGCCGAACTGTTTTCGCCCCCACAGCAAGGTTGCGAACACAGACCAGGCGATAATTGAAAGGATGGTCTTGTGAACCAGATGTTGGGCAAACATGTTGTCGAGAAAAATGAAGCCGCTTAACAATGAAAGCGTCTGCAAGGCAAAGCCAAGGCCTATGGCCTGAAATAAAAAACGTTCCATGGTCTGTAGCGGGGGGAGTGCGCGAATAAATCCGCCAGGACGCTTGTTGCGCAGTTGCCTGTCCTGAATGGTTAGCAGCATCGCTTGCGCTGCAGCAATGCCGAGTACGCTGGTGGCTGCGATTGAAATCAGTATATGGATTTCGATCGGAGTGTTGATTGTTTCGGTGATATGGCTGGCAGTGAATGTGTTTTGTAGCGCCACGGCCAGGCCTGTGGCTGGAAATGCGATAATACCGAGATTTTCGGTTGGTCGTTTGAAGGCGCTGCTGATCAGTATGGCTGAGATTAGCCAGGTGACCAGAGATATTGCGTTAAACACCCCCATATTGATTCCTTCGCTAGTAAAAACAAGTCCTCCCAAAACCCATGCGTGCAGGAGTGTTGCCACGCCAGCAGTCATCAATCCTTTCCATTTGCTGCTTGGACTGGTGATCCGGTTGCGTAGGCGGATGCCAAGCAGAGTGGCGGCGATTAAATATAATAATATGGCTAATGTGCCGATAACTATTGTGTGCATAATAATTGGTTTAACTGACGAAACGACAATGATGGCATATATGGCGGGTTGGTTGAAGAGGTGAGGTGCTTGCTTGCTTGTTATGCCCGTTAAATCTGCACAAGTGACTATTAATTAAAGTATTTTGCCAAAGTGCAGAAATATAGAAGATGAAGCTAAGGATATTAGGCTGTGATGGTGGGATAGGCTTGGGGTTGAGGACAACCTCAATGCTTATCGATGAGGATATTCTCATCGATTGTGGCAGCGGTGTCGGTGATCTGACGCTTGATCAACTAGCCAAGGTTCGTCATGTTTTTCTGACGCATTCCCATCTGGATCATGTGGCTTTTTTGCCGTTGTTAGTCGATAGTATTTTTGAGCGCATTGATCAGCCGATTGTGGTCCATGCTTTGCCGGCTACCATTCAGGCATTGAAGGAACATATATTTAACTGGGCCATCTGGCCGGATTTCGCTCAGTTGCCAGTCGTCAGTAAACCGGTGATGGCGTATATGGAACACAGCGCCGGTGATGTCTGCATCGTTGATGGCCGCAAGATAAAATCGATTTCGATGAATCATATTGTTCCAACGGTCGGTTACCGGGTGGAATCCGCTGAAGGGGCGTCTTTTGCCTTTACGGGTGATACCACTACAAACGATACTTTCTGGGATGAGTTAAATAGCCATCCGCGCCTGGATTTGTTGTTGCTGGAGGTGGCTTTTAGTAATGCTTATGAAGAATTGAGTAATACGGCGCGTCACTACTGTTCCAACACCATGGTTGCGGACCTAATCAAGCTCAAACTTAATCCTGAAATTTACCTGACTCACCATAAACCAGAAGAAAATAACGTCATCATTGCTGAGATCAAGCAGTCGCTGCCTGGCCGGGGCATCAAACAACTACATAATAATCAAACCTTTTCGTTATAATAGCCGTCTTTATGGCTAACCATTCATTACTAGGCATTCAAAATGTTTGAGAATCTAACAGATCGCTTGGCGCGTACGGTCCGTGATTTACGCGGCCTTGGGCGTTTGACCGAGGACAATATCAAGGATGCACTGCGCGAAGTGCGTATGGCTCTGCTGGAGGCTGACGTCGCGCTGCCGGTAGTGCGTCAGTTTATCGATCAGGTCAAGGAAAAGGCTGTTGGTCAGGATGTAATGAAGAGCCTGACCCCAGGGCAGGCCCTTGTTAAGGTGGTTAACGATCAACTGGTTGAATTGATGGGGGTGGCCAATGAAGAGCTGGCCCTAAACGCTGCACCACCGGCTGTGGTGATGATGGCAGGTCTGCAAGGGTCAGGTAAAACCACGACTGTGGCCAAGTTGTCCCGATGGTTGAAAGAGCGCAAAAAGAAATCTGTATTGGTGGTCAGTTGTGATGTCTATCGTCCAGCGGCGATTGATCAGCTTGAAACACTGGCCAGGGAAGTGGAAGTTAGTTTCTTCCCTAGTAGTATCGATCAGGATCCGGTAGCCATCGCCAACGCTGCCCTGGATCACGCCCGCAAGCAATTTATCGATGTAGTTATTGTTGATACTGCCGGTCGTTTGCATATCGATGAGGAAATGATGGGCGAGATTAAACGCCTGCATGCAGCGATCAACCCGATTGAAACCCTGTTCGTGGTCGATAGCATGACCGGTCAGGACGCGGCCAATACCGCCAAGGCTTTCAATGATGCCCTGCCACTGACCGGCGTGGTTTTGACCAAAACCGATGGTGATGCCCGTGGTGGTGCGGCGCTGTCAATTCGCCAGATTACCGGCAAGCCGATCAAGTTTTTGGGCGTTGGCGAGAAGACCGAGGCGCTTGAGGCCTTCCATCCTGATCGTCTGGCCTCACGTATTCTTGGCATGGGTGATGTTCTGAGTCTGGTGGAACAGGCACAACAAAATATTGATCAGGATGAGGCTACTAAGCTTGCCAAAAAGTTTCAGAAGGGCAGGGGCTTTGATCTGGAGGATTTCCGCTCTCAGTTACAGCAGATGTCAAAGATGGGTGGGGTCGCTTCACTCATGGATAAAATGCCGGGGATGGGTGAGATCCCTAAAGCGGCTAAAGATCAGGTAAATGATAAAGAATTCAGACGGATGGAGGCGATTATCAGCTCCATGACTATGAAGGAGCGGATGCGTCCAGAAATTATCAAAGGCTCGCGTAAGCGCCGTATTGCCACCGGTTCCGGGGTTGAAGTGCAGGATGTAAATCGTTTGCTAAAGCAGTTTACCCAGATGCAGAAAATGATGAAAAAAATGAAAAAAGGTGGCATGGCCAAGATGATGCGCAGCATGAAAGGGCGGATGCCACCAGGAATGATGCCTTTTTAGATGATAACGGCTTGCTAGAGGCTAGCTTTTTTCCCTGATTTGCGTAGAATGTGCGGATTTTTACCAGCAGTCTAATTGTGGACGGCTGATTTTGAAATTGTTCAAAGGATATTTACGAGATGGTTAAGATTCGTTTAGCTCGTACTGGCGCTAAGAAGCGTCCTTTTTATCACCTGGTTGTGACTGATTCGCGTAATGCGCGTGATGGTCGTTACATTGAGCGTGTTGGGTTTTTTAACCCGGTTGCACGTGGACAGGAAGAAAAATTACGCATCGATACTGATCGTATTGATCACTGGATTGGCCAGGGCGCGCAAACTTCTGATCGTGTTGCCAAGCTGATCGAACAGAATAAAGCGGCTGCTTAAATTCAGGCGATGAAGTCTGAGCGCATTATCCTGGGCAAGATTGCCGGAGTCTATGGAGTGCGTGGTTGGGTAAAGATTTTTTCTGAAACCCAGCCAAAAGAAAATATTTTTAGTTACAGCCCTTGGCAGATCAAGCTTAACGGCCAGTGGCAGGTTATTAAAGTGGTCGAAGGTAAGCCTCACGGCAAAGGTCTGGTGGCACATCTGGAATCGTACGATGACAGGGAGCTGGCTAAACAGTTGAACGGTGCTGAAATTGCAATCGACAAGGCGCAGTTGCAGTCCCCTGAAGAGGGTGAATATTATTGGGCCGATATGATGGGCCTGAAAGTAATCACCCTTGATGGCTGCGAGCTGGGGCAGGTGGATCATCTGTTTGAGACCGGTGCTAATGATGTGGTTGTGGTCAAGGGCGAACGGGAGCGGTTGATTCCCTTTGTTCAGGGGCAGTACATCATTGAGATTGATTTTGAAGCTGGTGTAATGCGGGTCGATTGGGATCCGGAGTTTTAGATCATGCGGGTTGATCTTGTCACGCTGTTCCCGCAAATGGTTAATGATCTGCTGGGTTACGGGGTCACAGGTCGGGCGCTAGAGAGTGGTGTGTTTGAGTTGGGGGTATGGAATCCCCGTGATTACACCCAGGACAGGCACCGAACGGTCGATGATCGACCCTATGGTGGTGGCCCCGGCATGCTGATGAAGATTGAACCGTTGCGTCAGGCGATAGCTGTGGCGCGGCAGGCCAATCCAGCGGCCAAGGTGGTGTATATGTCACCACAGGGGCGCAGGTTTGATCAGCCGCTGGCGCGCGAAGCAGCGCAACGCCCGGGTTTGATATTAGTAGCGGGGCGTTACGAAGGTATTGATGAGCGCTTAGTTGAACTCGAGATTGATGAGGAGTGGTCGATTGGTGACTACGTCCTCAGTGGCGGTGAGACTGCTGCCATGGTTGTGGTTGATGCGGTGACAAGGTTGTTGCCCGGTGTCCTGGGGCATCAAGATTCAGCCGAACAGGATTCGTTTAGTGTGGGTTTGCTGGATTGCCCGCACTATACCCGCCCTGAGAATTATCAGGGCTTGCAGGTGCCGCCGGTGTTGTTGAGTGGCGACCATGCAGCCATACGTCGCTGGCGTCTGAAGCAGTCGCTGGGCCGAACATGGTTACGTCGACCAGACTTACTGCAAGATATGAGTCTGGACAAACAGCAGCAGCAGTTGCTGGATGAATTTATCCAGGAGCATGAAGGGTGATAGAATTAAGCGGTGTGTTGCCGCAGATTTGGAATTTTACTTTTAAGATTGTTATTTGAGGAAAGAGTCATGAGCAATATCATCGACCAGTTAGACGCGGAACAAATGACCCGTGAATTACCTGAGTTTGGCCCAGGCGATACAGTTGTTGTACAGGTAAAGGTAAAAGAAGGCGATCGTGAGCGTTTGCAGGCCTTTGAAGGTGTTTGCATCGCCAAGCGTAACCGTGGTCTGAACTCTGCGTTCACCGTGCGCAAGATCTCTAACGGCGAAGGTGTTGAGCGTGTCTTCCAGACATACAGCCCTGTTGTTGATTCTGTTGCTGTTAAGCGTCGTGGTGCAGTGCGTCGTGCCAAACTGTATTACTTGCGTGAACTGACAGGTAAGGCTGCGCGTATTAAAGAGAAGTTGTAATCACTCTGTTTCGATGCGTAAGCTGATAAAAGTAGGGGCGGCCCGGAAGTCTGGGATCCGCCCTTCTTTTGTTTTTATCCCACGACGGCTGTTGACGGGGTTATTGTTTGGTTCTGTCATCTTTTCCCCCTGGCTTCAGGCCGCTGATAGTTTGCCCGAGCCGCTCTTGCAAGAAATCTTCTTTTTGACTGATGTGGGCGCGGAGAGCCTGGGCATGCACCTGTTGGCAGATGTCGAACCCGACCTGGAGGTGGCAGCAGAGGCTTGGATTGTCTGGCACAGACAAAAGGTGGTTCTGCTACAGCAGAAGGGTCGTTGGTCTGAGGTGGTGCATGAATATGAAGCGCTGCCTGTGAATGTGCCTGCCAGTCATCAAAACTGGTTGTTTAGTGAACTTGTTCATTCCTATCTGGCCATGGCGGCAGGGGAGCAGGCGCGCGATTTATTGTTGTCATTGATTTGGGACAGCTTCCTGGATAAAAATCGCTTGCCTGAATTGCGTCGTTTGGTGTTGCAAAGCTATCTGGTTGATGGCCGCTATGAGAATGCCCGTACAGCATTGCTGCGCTATGAACAGGATTACCCCAATGCTGAACTGGATTATGAGCTACTAGCCTTGAAGGCACGGCTGATGATCGCTTCTGGCCGAGCCAACGAGGCGGCCGTGTTGACGGTGGTAAGTGATGAGCCGGTTGTCCGCAGTGTCTATGTTTTGGCCTTGCTAAAGGGATTGACGCCTCTTGATACCAGTTTGCTGGCTGAGACCCTGCGTTGGCTGGCAGAGCCGCAGCTGGGCTTGGCATTCAAACAATCTTTATTTGCTGCATTGTTTGAAAAAGTTAAACGCTTAGACGACCTGCCTAAGCGTATAGCGGCTTTGGAAGATTTGCTTGGCATCAATAATATAGGTGGCGCCCAGGTAACGGCAGTGGTGGATGCGCTTTGGTTTGTGTTGACTGAATATGGAAGCAGGTTGGCCAATGGGCATCAGCTTCTGATGGGAAACTTTGGCCCCTGGTTTGAGCTGGCAGAGGCGATGGAACAGCCGAACAGCAGAAAAGCCGAGGCCATTTATGCCTGGCTGGCACTAAAGGCGCAGGGGGCGGACATCAACGCTCGAGCACATGGCCTATTAGTCACCCTGCTTGAGCAGCAAGGGCATATGCCCTTGCTGCGGGCCATGTATCTCTCATCGTCACAGTTTGCCAATGTTAGTGTATTGCCATTGGCGGTGATCTATCGCCTGGTGGATATGGCGTTGGCGGATGCTGATCTGGGGCTGGCGTCAAAGTTGATGAGCCAGTTGGATGCGCCAAAAGGTGTGGATATTGTTGAATGGCAGTTGCGTCGAGCGCGGGTGCAGATTTTGGCTGGCGCGCCAGATTATGGAATAGAGTTATTAAAAGAGATTGTCGCTGTAGAAAGCCTGAGTCAGGCACAAGTTGCAAATGTGTTGCTTGCCGCACAGGATCTCAATAGCAAGGCGAAGTTGCAGCCGGCTTTTTCCCTTTTGGCTGAATTGCTGCACAAACTGCCTGACAGCAGTTCGCAGCGAGAATTATTGTATTGGATGGCAGAAATTCGCATGGCACAGCTGCAATACAGTGAGGCTGCGCGTTTGTATCTTCAGTCTGCCCATCTAGGTAAAAGAAATGACAAGGATGACTGGGTTGAGGCCGCGCGTCATCGTGCTGCACATGCCCTGGAGCAAGCAGGGCTGCTAAGTGATGCTCTGAATATTTACCAAACCTTGTCTGCGGCAACAGAGGGCGGTGCCCGTAGAATTTATGATTATCAGGTCAGACGATTGAAAAGCAGTATCAACTAATTGGTTGCTCTCTACATATTGGAGAATCAAATTCAAAATAAGTTTGCTGTCGTGATGGAGACGCCCTGGTCGGGTATCAGGCTAGGGCTTGGCTTTAACAGCAAGTTGCTGTCGAATGTTGAATTTCTCTCTGTGGGTGTGGCCACACATCAAGCGTTAACCAAACCACAACAGCAAATAGTTGCTCAGTTAAATTGTTATTTTGGCAATCCATACCATCAGTTTGATATCGTACTGGATTTACGCGGTACCGCTTTTCAGCTTAGGGTCTGGAATGCTTTGCGCCTGATTCCTGCCGGAACAACGCTTAGTTATGGCGAGCTTGCTGAACGCTTAGGCAGTTCTGCGCGTGCAGTGGGTAATGCTTGTCGTGTGAATAAATTTCCTGTGCTGGTGCCTTGCCATCGGGTTGTTGCTAAGTCCGGGTTAGGTGGTTTTATGGGGCAGCGTAATGGTCATGAGTTATCAATTAAACGCTGTTTGTTGCAGCATGAACAGGCGCTGGATGGAGCTTAAAAAACCACGCTCCGCTGCAATCAACCCTGAAGAGCAGGGCTTGATAACGCTTTTTCTTGACACCCTTTGGGTTGAGCGTGGCGTCAGTGATCATACTCTGAAGGCCTACGGTAGTGATTTGCAGGGGCTAGCTGTTTCGCTAAATGAGCAGGGTCAAGACTTGCGCACAGCAAAGCGAGAAAATCTGCTTGATTATCTCGCTCAGCGAGTTCAACAGGGCGTTAGCCCGAGAACCACGGCACGCCTGCTTTCCAGTATGCGGCGTTTTTATCAGTACCTGTTACGTGAGGCTCGTATTAAGCAGGATCCCACAGCCCAGATTGATGCGCCCAAGCTGGGGCGGCCATTACCAAAATCTCTGACGGAAGAGGATGTCGAAGCGTTGCTGGATGCGCCAGATATCGATACGGCGCTTGGTCTCAGAGACAGGTCAATGTTGGAACTGATTTATGCCAGTGGTTTGCGTGTTTCCGAATTGGTGGGGTTAAAACTGTCCGATGTCAGTATGACCCAGGGGGTGGTACGGGTTTTTGGTAAGGGGGATAAGGAGCGGTTGGTGCCGATGGGGGAGGAGTGTCTGGACTGGCTACAGGCTTATAAGACTGAAGCACGTGCAGGGCTGTTGTCAGGCAAGGTCTCTGATGCGGTATTTGTGACCCGTCGTGGTGATGCCATGACGCGTCAGGCATTTTGGTATTTGATTAAGCGCTATGCCTTGCAGGCGGGGATTAATAATAGTTTATCGCCACATACCATGCGGCATGCTTTTGCAACGCATTTGCTGAATCATGGTGCCGATCTTAGAGTGTTGCAGATGTTGTTGGGCCATAGTGATCTGTCGACAACGCAGATTTATACTCATGTTGCCCGTGAACGTTTGAAATCATTGCATGCTAAGCACCATCCGCGCGGATAATTTTATGCCGATATGGAACCAGGGTGATAAGATGCGCTCAAACAAAATAGTTGATTTAAGGTTTAAAAAAATGAAACGAGTTTTGACAGTATTTTTAATGTTAGTGGCCTGGGTGTCTAATGCTGCCTATGCGGACGCAACCACAGATAAGTTGCGTGGGGCCCTGAAAAGGGTGATTTCTGCTGAGCCGGACAGCATCAATGCCAGTCAGATGCCGGGGATGTATGAGGTGCTTTACGGGCTGGATGTTGTATATATCTCTGAGGATGGCCGCTTTTTGATGAGTGGCAGCATAATTGATATAGACGCCGGCAAAAATCTGACGGAAGAGCGGCGTGCAGAGGGGCGCTTAAGTTTGATCAATTCGGTTGATGAATCAGACATGATTATTTTTTCCCCAAAAGAAGTGAAGTACAGAGTCACTGTGTTTACAGATATTGATTGTATGTATTGCCGCCGCCTGCACACAGAGATAGGCGAATTGAATCAGCGTGGTGTTGAAGTGCGTTATCTGTTTTTCCCGCGTGCGGGCCTAAACTCCAAATCGTATAAAAAGGCTGTTTCGGTCTGGTGTTCAGACAACAGGCAAGAAGCGCTTACCCAGGCGAAATTAGGTAAGCATGTTGCTGAAAAGACCTGTGATAATCCTGTTGATGAACATATGGCATTGGTTAATAAGCTGGGTCTGACTGGAACACCAGCATCTGTGCTTAGCAATGGCCAGATTGTGCCAGGTTATCTCCCTGTGGACCGGTATGAGAAGCTCCTGCGTGGTGCGGCAGGTTCATAATGGCCTAACAAAATAGAACAATAAAAAGGCGACTCAGGAGTCGCCTTTTTATTGTCTGATGATATCGCTTCAGGCTGTCAGGCGTTTATAAAGAGGGAGTGGCTCATCAGAAGAGGCCTGATATTTGACCTTGATTTCATCAAAGCCATTGATTGCATCATTGATATCCTGGTGGTCATCAATTTCAAAACTGTTAAAACCAACCCGTTCCATGAAGGCAAGTTGATCGCGTAAGACATTGCCACAGGCGCGAATTTCACCTTGATAGTCATAGCGTTGACGCAGGTTTCTGGCCTGTGAGTAGGCACGGCCATCACGGAAGCTTGGGAATTGTAATACCACCAGGGCAAACTCAGAAAGTTCGTTAGCTATTGTTGCCACATCATCTTCAGGGTTTAGTTTGATAGCCAAAGCCTCACTGCGTTGGCGCAATGCCGGTTTGTGTTGGTTCCAGAAAGCGAGGGAGATGATAACCTTGCCATCGGCCAGTTGCTGAATACTGCTTTCATCGCCAATGGCCTGCCAGCAGTCTTCAACAATCTGACGGTTATTAATGACTTTCATAGACGCGTCCTTTAAAGGGTTCGATGCCAATGCGATAAAAAGTATCGACAAAGCGTTCGTTTTCTTGGCGTTGTTCGAGATAAACCTGGGCGATTTTTTCGACAGTATCTGCGACATCAGCCTTGGCAATGGCGCGGCCCAATCGTTGCCCTAGTTTGGCTTCATTTTCAGCAAAACCACCTAAGGTGAATTGATACCATTCCACGCCTTTTTTATCGACACCAAGAATGCCGATGTGGCCAATTGAATGATGGGCGCAGCCATTCATGCAGCCCGACATTTTGAGGTCAATATCACCCAGGTCATAAAGATAATCAAGCTGTTGAAAACGTTTTTGGATATCAGTTGCCACATCAATTGAACTGGCATTGGCAAGGGCACAGAAATCCAGGCCTGGGCAGCAGATCATATCGTTAAGGGTGCCAATGGTTGGTGTCGCCAGGTCGGCATCATCAAGGGATTGCCACAAAACAAACAGGTTGGATTGTTTGACGTCAGCGAGCACCAGGTTTTGGTCATAGGTGCTGCGTAGCAGACCAAAGCTGTATTGTTCGGCCAGTGTGGCAACGGTATCCATTTGTTCGGCGCTGATATCACCAGGGGCCGCCTGAGGTGACTTGAGTGACACGTGAACCACTCGATAGCCTGGGGCTTTATGGTCGCTGGTGTTGTGTTCGAGCCAACGGGCAAAGGCCGGGTTGTTCGATGCCTGACGATTAAATTCAGCTGTGTCTGCATCGGGTTTGTCGTAAGCAAATGGGCTGAAACAGGCTTTAACTCGGTCTATTTCAGACTGATCCAGGATCATGTCGTCTTTGATCCGCTGCCACTCCTCTTCGACCCGTTTGGAAAAGGCTTCGACCCCCATGCTGCTAACCAGGATCTTGATACGTGCCTTGTATTTATTGTCACGACGGCCATGTAGGTTGTAGATTCTCAGTACCGCCTCAAGATATGATAGCAAATGCTGTTTTTCCAGAAATGGCCGGACAGTTTGGGCGATCATCGGAGTGCGTCCAAGTCCTCCGCCAACGCTGACTTTAAAGCCGGTTTCACCAGCATCGTTTTTCACCAGGCTGAGGGCAATGTCGTGCACCAGTGTGATGGCGCGGTCTTGTTTTGCCCCGGTTATTGCAATCTTGAACTTGCGTGGTAAATAGGCAAATTCAGGGTGTAGCGTTGACCATTGACGAATGATTTCACAATAGGGGCGAGGGTCTTCCAGTTCATCGCCTGCAACACCGGCCAGAGGGTCGGTGGTGGTGTTACGAATGCAGTTGCCACTGGTCTGAATGGCGTGCATTTGCACCGATGCCAAGTCCGCTAGCAGGTCAGGGATCTCTTCAATCTTGAGCCAGTTGAACTGGATATTCTGGCGGGTGGTGAAGTGGCCATAGCCTTTGTCGTAGGTTCGGGCGATATGGGCCAGCATACGCATTTGTTCAGATGAAAACAGGCCATAAGGAATAGCGACGCGCATCATTGGGGCGTGGGTCTGGACATAAATGCCATTCATAAGGCGCAGGGTTAAAAACTCGTCTTCGCTTAGTTTTCCAGCGAGATAGCGCTGGGTTTGATCCCTGAATTGGGCGACGCGTTCATCAATGAGCTGCTGATCAAACTGGTTGTAAATGAACATCCCAGGCCGTTGGGTGGTTTCAGCGATATCGATGGGGGGGGTGGGTAGCGAATTTGTGTTCATAAAATGCTGTTCCGTCCTGCTTGGTGGTGACAACGTCCAAAATATCCGTACACGGTAGCGTTTAATTTATATAAGATAAATTAATTATTGCTTATAATCTATATCATTATTTTATATAAAGAAGGTGGTGCCCCGGGCAGGATTCTAACCTGCGACCTATCCCTTAGGAGGGGATCGCTCTATACAGCTGAGCTACCGGGGCATTTGGGCTGGGACGAAAGTATATAACCGCAGCGCTGATGATGGAACTGTATATGCGGCTTAAATATTATCTTTTTGTCGTGAGGCACGTTGTAAACTCATGATTGAGCGTTGTAGCTGCCTTTCCAGGGCTGTGGGCATGTCTATGAATTCAGCACCTAAAAGGCTGGCACCAAACTGATCCTTATCGTGTTTGATCACGCGAATGATAAGTTCGCTGTTAAGGGTTTGCTTGTTATCAGGCGGTAGGAGAAAAGAGCAGCTCAAATGCTGACCATTTTTCAACGTTTTTGATAGGCTTTTATTGAACCTGGCTCTTATCCCTCCCGTTGAAATATCATTAATCACGCCTTCAAAATTTTCTTCATTTGGGGCGCTGAAGGTGACAGGTAGCGGGTAGGCTGCACTCAGCCTGATCCTGACCGCCTGACGACGTTGGCGATATTCAATTTCAGTAGGAATGGCTAGCTGGTAGAAGGTTATGTCGTTTTCCTCGCCAAAGGCATCAATCCGGGCATGACAGTCAATGCTGATGCCATCCAGTTGGGCTTTGATATGAATGACCGAGTTTTTATCGAGGAGTTTATTGCCTGTATCAGGTTTTAGTTCATCAATAATGAAGCTATCACCACCAACTTTGATGATGGCAGAAGAATATGGTTTTTCTCTGCCATTGATAAAAACCGTCAGAAGGGTGCGCTTCTCCAGCATTCGTTGAAAGAAAGCATGTATTCGGGTTTTATCGGATAGTTTTTCCATCAACTTAACGGTGCTCAAATATGTGCCTAGGTTAGCTGTCAGAATACAGACAATTGCTCAGGCTCATCAAGCCTTGATGATAGGTTTTGCTGTGGGTTCTTTAATTGGCCGGCCGCCAGCACCATAGGTTAACTCGCTAGTGGAAAATTGCCCGCGCAGTATTGCCAGTGCCGCTTCAGCAGATTGCTTGTTCACAGCGATTATTTGACCATTAATAATGTTCTGGTCTTGGCAGGATAGTGTGATCTGCTCCAGCTTTGAACGCAGCAGACCAAGCTTGTCACCCAGTTGGTCTGGTAATTCTTTTATGAGTTTATCAAGAGAATTTTGATTGGTTTCAGTGG
Source organism: Gammaproteobacteria bacterium (assembly GCA_024277755.1). Taxonomy (GTDB): domain Bacteria; phylum Pseudomonadota; class Gammaproteobacteria; order Tenderiales; family Tenderiaceae; genus Tenderia. The sequence goes on from JAJRUN010000128.1 coordinate 24,674, forward strand.
CGGGTGTGGCGAGTAGTTTGATGAGCTGATGGCTCAAGGCATCAATTTCCGCGCTTTTGGACTGTTTTAACTGGATAATTTTTGTGGTGCGCTTGTAGTCGCGTCGAATGAGCGCTTCATTTTCATCTTTCAGCAGTTGATATAACGCTTCCGCAGCATTGATTTGCTGTTGAAATATCTGCCTCAGCTGCTTGCTTAGCGATACGCTGCTCATGAGTGCTTTTCCATCCCTGAACTATGTGCGAGTGCGATTTAAGGCGGACTCAAAGTTGAGTATTTTTCCCGCCACGAGGGCTGGATCAGGTGTATAACTGCCATTTTTGATTGCTGCCTGTACTTGCTCAATCCGTTGAGTGTCAGTAACCGAGGCCGACTTTATTTGTTGCTCAACTTCCGCAAGTTGAGCCGCTGCTGGTGAAAAAGTCACGGTATCTGTTTGCCTTGTTTGTTGTTGTGGCTGAGTCTGCGGCTCAACCTGGGCAGTTTTTTTGGCAGGCTGCCCTTCTTTAGTGCCTTGCAGAAGGCTCGAAATTGACCCTGAGGTATCAACTTGCATGGTTAGAGGCTCCTAAGCATAAATGCTTAACTTTTTTATCGGACATGACGGCTAGAACTTGAGCAGTTGAGATTGTAATAATAGTATTTTTATGAAGCATTACATGGTTACCTTTACTAACCCAGGTGCGATTACGGTGGCCTGGAGTTTGCGTTTTGATGATAGGTTCTGAACTTGTATTCGGTCACCCTTGCCGGCATCGGACAGCGCTAGCCCCGGCATACGAACGGAGATACCGCCGGTTTCGGCCAGAATGCTGATACGGCTGCCTTTGCTGATAACCTTTTTAATATCCAGATCACGTGGTGAGATAACACTACCTTTTGTCAGGGAGCGTTTTGGCAATCTGCCAATCAAATTGTCCGGGTTTTCAAAATAGCGCCTGCTCAGGCGACTGATTTCACGTTGCTCAAAGCGGATATCATCTTGAGAGATGGGCGAGTGACGTGAAAGCGGCCGATTGGCAACGGCAACGCTGATGTAAGTCTTAATCTTGACCGGAATGTAGATAGTCCAGCGGTTGCTGGTCTCGCATTTCACAATAAGCGTCATGTTGGCGCTGTTGTTGCGCTGGCTTAGGGGGCTAACGGTGAGTGGCTGCTGGCATTTTTTAAGACGCAACCTTGGGTCAAGACGCCCTGTTTCTATGCTGCTGTTTTGATTGCTGGTGGTAATTCTCTGGGCTGCAAAATCTGTGGCCGCCTTGCGAATATCATCTAGCGGTTGGAATTCAGACGCCTGAGATTGTCCCGCCAATACTACAATGCAGGTGAATATCAGGTGTTTGAAATGTTTTACAAAATCTTGCATGTCAAATTTTCGTTGTTTACTTTTGTGTTGTAGATAAAAGCAAAATTCGTGCCGTCTCAAATTTCTCAAGATAATCGGATATCGTCCCGATATAGGGTCAACGAAGAAATTTTATTGATTCGCGAGGGGTAGTTTCGATGGCTAGTGTGATGGATTCAGTTGATCAGCGAACGCAGTTAGCTGGCCACAATCGATTGGAATTATTGCTATTTCGTCTTAATAGCAAACAGCGCTTCGGGATTAATGTGTTTAAGGTTCAGGAGGTGCTGCAATGTCCGCCGCTGACACAAATTCCTCATTCTCACTCGGTGGTGCGCGGTGTTGCCACCATGCGCGGCAAAACCATTCCGGTGATGGATATGAGTTTGGCGATTGGCTGCCGCCCGGTCGAGGATCTTTCTAAAAGTTTTATGATTGTGACTGAATATAACCGTTCCAGGCAGGCGTTTTTGGTGGGTGGGGTTGAGCGCATTGTTAATCTTAATTGGTCAAATATATTGCCGCCACCAAAAGGTTCGGGCAAAGGCAGTTATTTGACTGCTGTGACCAAGCTGGATGAAGTGCTGATTGAAATTATTGATGTTGAAAAAATTATGGCTGAGGTGTGTAATTCCTCCACTGAGGTCTCAGAAGAGTTGACACAAAATGTTGGTGATAGTCTTAAAGATCAACACGTTTTGGTTGTGGATGATTCCAGCGTTGCCCGTAACCAGGTCAAGCGTACGCTAGAGCAGTTGGGGATAAATTGTACTTTGGCTAATAATGGCAATGAAGGGCTGAAAGTACTGCAAGAGTGGGCTGAAAATGATGACCCCAGGCTGGAGCACCTGGCGATTGTCTTATCTGATATTGAGATGCCGGAAATGGATGGCTACACTCTGACAACAGAGATTCGTAAGGATCCACGTTTGTCTGGGTTATTCATTATGTTGCACACCTCCTTGAGCGGTACGTTCAACAATGCAATGGTTAAGAAAGTGGGGGCAGACATATTTGTACCAAAATTTAAACCGGATGAATTAGCTACAACGATCATGACCCGGGTGCAGGAATTTGTCGAGGAAAGAGGCTTCTGAAGCTTCTTTGGCGTCAAGGTGATGAAGATGAATATTTGTCAGTATTGTCTACTAATGATAATTAAATTTCAGGGATAGAAGTTTTGAATCAATCAATTACAGCACGTGACTATGATTCTTTTCGGGCGTTTTTAGAAGAGGCGTGTGGCATTGTTTTGGGTGACAATAAGCAATATCTGGTTGCTAGTCGCCTGAATCGCTTGCTCAAAGAACTTGATGTGAGTGCTGTCGGTGAGTTGATAGAGCAGCTTAAAAAACAGCCGCGCTCTGGTCTGCGTGAGCGCGTTATTGATGCAATGACGACAAATGAAACCTTTTGGTTTCGGGATAATCATCCCTACGAATTATTAAAAGATTTGATTTTGCCAGAACTGGCCAAAAAGAAACCAACGCAATTGAAAATATGGTCTGCTGCCAGTTCTTCAGGCCAAGAGCCATATTCAATCAGCATGATTTTTCAGGAGTATCTGAAAAGCCACCCCGGTAGTTTGACGGATAGGCTTCAGATTGTAGGTACTGATATTTCTCCGACCATGTTGGAGATGTGTCGCTCCGGTGTTTATGATGCGCTGGCGCTTTCTCGGGGTTTGTCACCAGAACGAAAAAAACGTTTTTTTCAGCAGGAGGGTGATTTGTGGCGGGTGAAAGACGAGGTTCGCAACAGGGTTAGGTTTGCCGAACTCAACCTCATGAACAGTTATGTCTCGCTGGGTAAATTCGACATCGTTTTTTGCCGTAATGTTTTGATCTATTTTTCTTCTGAACTTAAACGCGATATTTTGCGTCGAATTTCCCAGACGCTGGCTCCCGGAGGCTATCTGTTTCTTGGCTCAACTGAAACTATTGCCAGTTATTCTGATGACTTTGATACGGTTCGTCATAAGGGCGGTATTGTCTATCAGCTCAAATCACCTGGTTCAAGCCCGGTTACTCCACGCTTTCCTCGTGCGGCAGCCCAGCGTAGTTAGGGATAGCAGCGCTGTTTTGTCATTAGTGTTAGCGGTCCTGGTCACCGTCTTAATTTGCTCTTGTAATATATCTGTTAGATGAATCTTGCCGCTTAGCGGCAGGGGTTTGCCGTTTATTGTGTCTGCCATTTTTATCGTCTTCGTAAGCTAGTGAAAGTATAGGTTTTTCCAAGTTGGCATTGTGTTTGCAGTATCTATTGCAAACAGGAGTTCTACGATGGCAATTAGTTTAGATAATGTTTTTGGGGTACACGAGGCGGCACTAAAGCTCAGGGCGCAACGCACTGAAATTCTTGCTTCTAATTTAGCCAACGCCGACACGCCTAATTACAAAGCCAAAGATATCGACTTTCAGGCGGCAATGAAACAAGCCACGGCTTCGTCAGGTGCTGGCACATTAAAGACCACTCATAAGGGGCATATCAGTAGTACAAGCCTGGGTGGTTTTGATGGTGTCATTAAATTTCGAATCCCTACTCAACCCTCTTTGGACGGCAATACCGTAGAGACACATGTAGAACAGGCTGCATTCGCAAAAAGTGCGATGGAGTACCAAGCAACGCTGCGGTTTTTTGAGGGCAGGAGTAAAGGGATTATTAATGCGATAAAAGGGGGAGCTAACTAATGGGGCTATTTAGTGTTTTTGATGTGGCCGGTTCAGCAATGAATGCG
>JAJRUN010000129.1 GCA_024277755.1 Gammaproteobacteria bacterium
AAACATGCGTCATTTTAGTGCAAACGTCTACAATTCAGTGCAGAAGCCAGCAATCCCAAACCAAACAGCAGCAAACAAACCAACATAACTAACTGATTTTAATGAAATAAAAAACCATAACAAAAGACTAAGACAAACTGGCTTGGTCTTTGCAAAAGCATCTATATGACTCAAGAACCTATGGAACAAAACGCTCTATTTAAACGCATATTGGAAAATTCCAACACCGCAATGCTGGTGTTTGATCAGGATTTGCGCCTGACCTATCTGAACCCCGCTGGCGAAATGCTATTCGCCCTCAGTCTGCACCGCATTGAAGGCGGTGACCTGCGCGCCCTGTTCGTTGACTCAAACAAATTCATCACCAATGTAGAATCGGCACTGAACAGTAGTCACCCCTTTACCGAACGGGAGCTGGCCTTTCACCTCCCTAACAATCGCCAGATAACCGCCGACTGCACCATCACCCCGATCAGCAGCGCCAATGGCAATACAACTCTGCTGGTAGAGCTGGCCCAGGTGGATCGCCAACTGCGCATCGCCAAAGAAGAACTCCTGTTGGCCCAGCACAGCGCCACCCGCGAAGTGATACGCGGTCTGGCGCACGAAATCAAAAACCCGCTGGGAGGGCTGCGCGGCGCGGCTCAACTGCTGCAGGCAGAACTTGAAAGCGAAGAACTCAAGGAATATACCGGCATCATCATTCAGGAGGCCGACCGGCTGAAAAATCTGGTGAACCGCCTGCTTGGCCCCAACACCCTGCCACAAAAGAAAAACACCAATATCCACGAACTGCTGGAACGCGTGCGGCAACTGGTGCAAAACGAATGCCCTGAAGGCATTACAGTGCTGCGCGACTACGACCCCAGCGTGCCCGATGTCTATGCCGACCCGGATCAACTGATCCAGGCGGTGCTCAACCTGACCCGTAATGCCGTACAGGCCTTGAAGGACTCAGGCGAAATTGTGCTGCGCTCACGCATTCATCGCCAGATAACCCTCGGCCACAAGCGCCACAAACTGGCGGCCAGCATCGAGATCATCGACAACGGCCCCGGCATTGAGCCGGAAATGCTGGACAAGATTTTTTATCCCATGGTCACTGGCCGGGCCGAAGGTACCGGCCTTGGCCTGTCCATCGCCCAGACCCTGATCAATCAACATGGCGGCCTGATCGAGTGCAGCAGCTGGCCAGGCAAAACTGTTTTTACTATTTTATTACCGCTGGAGATATCATGACTGAGCAACACACTCACGTCTGGGTGATCGATGACGACCGTTCGATTCGCTGGGTGCTGGAAAAGGCCCTGCAAAAAGCCGGCATGGAAGTGACCAGCTTCGAGAATGGCCTCAACATCACCGATTATCTGCGCAAAGGCCAGCCGGACGCCATTGTCTCTGACATTCGCATGCCAGGCACCGACGGCCTGCAATTGCTGGACCTCATTCACGCCGACTACCCTGACCTGCCGGTCATCATCATGACCGCTCACTCAGACCTGGACAGCGCTGTCGCCGCCTATCAGGGCGGGGCCTTCGAATACATGCCAAAACCGTTTGATGTCAACGAAGCCGTCGACCTGGTGCAGCGAGCTATTAACCACCAGCGCAAGGCCAAAGACAGCAAACCCCAAGCAACCGCCGTGCCAATGCCCGAAATCATCGGCGAGGCCCCCGCCATGCAGGAGGTATTCCGTGCCATCGGTCGCCTGTCACGTTCCAACATTACCGTGCTCATCAATGGTGAATCGGGCACCGGCAAAGAACTGGTGGCCGATGCCCTGCACAAACATAGCCCACGGGCTGGCAAGCCCTTCATCGCCCTCAACACCGCCGCCATTCCGCGTGATCTGCTGGAGTCTGAGCTATTCGGCCACGAACGCGGCGCTTTCACCGGTGCTCAAGCCGCACGGCGCGGCCGCTTTGAGCAGGCCGATGGCGGCACCCTGTTTCTGGACGAAATCGGCGACATGCCCGCCGAATTGCAAACCCGCCTGCTGCGTGTACTGGCCGATGGCGAATTCTATCGCGTCGGTGGCCACACCCCGGTCAAAGTCGACGTCCGCATTATTGCGGCCACCCATCAAAACCTGGAAGAGCATGTTCAAAAAGGCCTGTTCCGCGAAGACCTGTTCCACCGCCTGAATGTCATCCGCATCCATATTCCAGCCTTACGTGAACGACGTGAAGACATCCCCTTGTTGCTGACGTTTTTTCTCACCGCCGCCGCCAAGGAACTCGACGTTGAACCCAAAATTCTGCTGCCTGAGGTAGAAGAGTATATGAGTCGCCTTGACTGGCCCGGCAATGTCAGGCAACTGGAAAACTTCTGTCGCTGGATCACGGTAATGGCATCGGGGCATGAGGTACACATGGAAGATCTGCCCCCCGAATTCAAAACGCCACAGGGCAGCGACTCCAGCGCCAATGACTGGGAACCCGCCCTGAAACGCTGGAGCGACCAGTATCTTGCCAGCGGCGCAGAAAAACTGCTCGACACGGCCATGCCCGCCTTTGAGCGCATTGTCATCAAATCTGCACTCACCTATTCAGGCGGCCGCCGCCAGGATGCCGCCAAACTGCTAGGCTGGGGGCGCAACACCCTGACTCGAAAGATCAAGGAACTGGGCATGGAGACCGAGGTTTAAAAGCACTCCACGGCAATGTAGACTGATCAGCCCAGGCACATAAACCTGGGCTTTTTTATCAACCAGCCTGGCCGACAAAGATGTTTCATATAGCCCTGTTCCAACCTGAAATCCCCCCTAACACCGGCAATATCATCCGCCTCTGCGCCAACACCGGCTCACAGTTGCACCTGATCCACCCTCTGGGCTTTGACCTGGATGACAAAAAACTGCGCCGCGCCGGGCTCGATTACCATGAATTCGCCCACGTACAGGAACACAACAGTATTGAGGCTATGCTGGAACAACTAAAAGCAGACCCCAAACGCATTTTTGCCTTCTCGACCCGGGGCCAGCGAACCTATGCCAAGCCGGACTTTCAGCCAGGTGATATTCTGCTGTTTGGACCAGAAACCCGCGGCCTGCCCGATGATTTATTACAACAACTGGGCGCAGATCAGGTATTGCGCCTGCCAATGAATGCGAACAGTCGCAGCCTAAACTTGTCCAACACCGTGGCCATCGCCCTGTTTGAAGCGTGGCGACAAAATGATTTCACGCTTTAAGCAACAAAAACAGACAGTTATATAAAAGCAGCTATATAATAAAAAAATGTTATCACGCCCAAGCCAGCGCCAGCTAAAACAAATATTGATCCACATATTGTTACCACTATGCCTGCTGGCGGGGCTAAGTGGCTGTATCAGCAGCACCACCACTAATCCCCCCACCGCAGACCCGGTGGTACAAGATCCTGATGCTGAGCCAGTCGAACCTAGCCCGATCACCCCGCCAGAAGAAACCACCGGCCCAACCAGCGGTCTGAAGTCCATTAGCGCCGGCGGACAGCACAGTTGCGCCATCAAAAATCAGGACAACACGCTATGGTGTTGGGGCAGCAATGAAAACAACCAGATTGGTAACAAATCAATCAGGTCTGCCGCTCCCAGCCCAAGGGTGATCAGCAACGATCCCTGGCTGATAATAGTCACTAGCGACCAACACAGCTGCGGCATTGATGAGACCGGCACACTACACTGCTGGGGCAAAAACGACTCAGGTCAGGTCGGCAACGGCACCACCATCGACCAGGAAACTCCCGCCGCCATTTCAGCCAACACTGACTGGAGTAATGTCAGCCTGGGCACAAATCACAGCTGCGCCACCAGAAAAGACAATACGCTGTGGTGCTGGGGCAGCAACACCAGCTTTCAATTAGGCCACAGTCCTGAAAACAACCAGCAACCATCCCAACTTAACCAAACCAACGAGGATGACAGCAGCACAACTGAACAATGGCTTGCCAGCTCGAGTGGCAATAGCCATACCTGCGCCATCAAGACTGATAATTCACTCTGGTGCTGGGGTGGCAATACCAAGGGCCAGATTGGCCAAGGCAGTGTCACCGCTTTTTTCTCAGAGCCAACCCAACTGGCTGAAAATGACACATGGCTGAGCATCTCAGCCAACGGCGACCATAACTGCGCAGTCAGAAAAGATGATCGCTCACTGTGGTGCTGGGGCAACAATCAAGCGGGGCAGATTGGTAATGGCACAACAGAAAACAGCCTCACCCCCAGCTTGATTGCAGAAGGCTCAACCTGGGACAAAATCAGTCTCGGCACAGACCACAGCTGCGGCATCAAGGACAATGGCAGCCTGTGGTGCTGGGGTGACAACAGCCGCTCTCAATTAGGCGACGGCAGCACCCTGGCAAGCAGCAGCCCAAAACAGATTGGCTCGGCAATCAACTGGCAGGCAATCAGTCTCGGCAATCAGTTCAGTTGCGCCATCAGTAGCGATGGCCGGCTGTGGTGCTGGGGTGGCAACGACCAATACCAGCAGGGCAATGCTGAAACAACCGATATCGTCGCACCAAGCGTTATTTCGGACGATTCAGATTGGCGCTCGATCAGCAGCGGCAACACTCATAGCTGCGCCATCAAAAACGACGACAGCCTCTGGTGCTGGGGCAACAGTATCTACGGTCAAGTCGCTCAAGATGTTGATGCAAAAATCCCCACACAGGAGCCCTCTGCAAGCAGCTGGTCAAGTCTCTCGGCAAACGGCAATCACAGCTGCGCCGTCAAAAATGATAATTCCCTCTGGTGCTGGGGTTTCAATAGTCAGGGACAACTGGGCAACAGCAGCACAACATCTCAGGCCAATCCGACCCCTGTGGTCGCTGATTCGAACTGGATCGACCTTGATCTTGGCTCAGATCATGCCTGCGCCATTAGAGATAACGGCAGCCTGTGGTGCTGGGGCAATAACAGCCAATCACAATTGGGCGATGGCAGCAGCATTAACAGCATCACGCCGAAACAAATTGGCGAAGCTGACAATTGGAGCAAAATCAGCTTGGGTGATCAATTCAGCTGCGGCATACAAACAGACACCGCCAGCACAAGCCAGACATTGTGGTGTTGGGGCAAAAACGACCTGTCACAACTGGGCCACAGCCCGGCCGACAATATGACACCCTCCCAGGTCGACACTGCGATCACCTGGACAACCGTCAGTGCAGGCGGCAACCATGCCTGCGCCATTGATAGTTCGAATCAATCACTTTACTGCTGGGGCGACAATCACTATGGCCAACTTGGTCTGAACAGCACCAGCAACGCCACACTCCCCAGCCAGGAATTCAGCACCAGCAAATGGCTTGAAGTATCCAGCGGCGGCAATCATACCTGCGCGATTCAGGACGATGACAGCCTTTGGTGCTGGGGCAACAATGGCACCGGCCAACTCGGCATCGGCACCACCAGCCATCAACCCAAACCCCAGCGCGTTAGCCACATCGATGAACTCGGCTGGCGACTGGTCAGCAGCGGCAAGGATCACACCTGCGCCATCGATAGCGACTACGCCGGCCACTGCTGGGGACTGAACGATTTCGGCCAGGTTGGTAATGGCGTTCTTCTGAGCACCGACACCGCCAAGCAGTTTGATGCATCTAGCAACTGGAATGACATAGACAGTGGCGCCCTGCATAGCTGCGGCCTTAAAAACGACCCTTTCAATATCAGCAGCAAAACACTCTGGTGTGGCGGCATCAATAATTTCGGCCAACTCGGCACCGGCTCAACCGCCAACCAATCCGCCCCGGTGCAAATCAAAGGCCCCAGCGCCTCACTCGAAAATTGGCGATATGTCTCAACAGGCCATTTTCACAGCTGCGCCATTACCGACACTGACAGCCTCTACTGCTGGGGGAAAAACAGTCACGGCCAATTAGCCACCGACAATGACTCTAACAACAGCGGCAACTGGTCACTGCTAACAGCCATTACAGCCGGCACCACAAGTGACGACTGGCTTATGATTTCAGCCGGTGCCAGCCATACCTGCGGTATCAAAAACACCGATGAACTGTGGTGCTGGGGTGATAATGCCACTGATCAGATGGGCAACAGTTCCGCCAGCAAACCCACACAGACCAGCCCCATTCAGGTCATGGAAGACGGCTTAACCATCCCCTTCAGCGCCAAAGACGTGACCACCGGCGGCTATACCAACAACACCGACCATACTGCTGGCGGCCACACCTGCGCAATCAAAACCGATGGCACCCTATGGTGCTGGGGCGAAAATGACACCTCACAACTCGGCGAGCAAACCACCACCAACAGAGCCATTCCCACTCAGATTATCGTTGACGCCGCCGCCGAAGGCTTCCCACCACAGTTCAATAACAGCTGGGTCAGCATAAAAGCAGGCAATCGCTTTACCTGTGGTCTGCAAACAGACCAACAACTGTATTGCTGGGGCGATCACACCTTTGGCCAAACAGGCACGGTGGATGTATCTCCAGTTCAGACACCAACGGACCCAGACATTGATATCGACCTGTTTCCTGACACCAGCGTCACAAGTCCTAAACCTATCAAGGGCAATTTTAAGGTGATCAATTTCGCTGTCGGACAACGTTTTGCCTGTGCTATCGACAGCAATAACGACCTTTGGTGCTGGGGTTTTTTAGGCAGCTCACAAGCAAGCCTTGATGCCGATACGCAAAGACTGATAGACCACACCCCGGTTAGAGAGCCTGTTAGGGATGAATGGCAAAGCCTGAGTCTGGGAATGGAGCATGGCTGCGGGATACGCGAAGACGAGGATTTCAACCAAAGTGTTTATTGCTGGGGAGACGGTGCCGAGTTCCAGTTTGGCGATGGCGGCGCCTGGCTAGAGGCACCGCAACAGCTATCGATACAATAACGCTGACAGAAAAATTCAAACAGTAACGCTAACTGTCAGGCAGCAGTGATTCCTGCTGAAAAAGATCTTCGATGGACTCACGCACACGCACCACATGCACAGCACCACCATCCACCAATAGTTCCACCGGCCGTGGCCGCGAATTATAATTTGAGCTCATGCTGAAGCCGTAGGCACCGGCGCTCCGCACCACCAGCAGGTCGCCTGCCGCAATCGCCAACAGCCTATCCTTACCGAGAAAATCCCCCGTTTCACAAACCGGACCAACAATGTCATACGTTTGCGCACTGACATCATCACGTTGTTGCAGTGGCAGGATTTCCTGCCAGGCAGAATAAAGCGACGGTCGCAACAAGTCATTCATGCCAGCATCAACAATGGCAAAATTTTTATGCCCGCCACACTTCAGATATTCAACCCTGGTCAGCAGGACACCGGCGTTACCAACAATGGCCCGGCCTGGCTCAATCAAAATTTCAACTGCGAGATCATTAAGTCGCTGCTTGATGGCCGCCGCATATTCTGCTGGCGCTGGCGGTGTCTCATCCTGATAACGTATACCCAAACCACCACCAACATCAATGTGCTTCAGCGTTATCCCCTGATGCCGCAACTGTTCAACCAGCAGCAAAACACGATCAAGCGCATCAACAAAGGGGGTCACCTGAGTCAACTGCGAACCGATATGACAGTCCACCCCAACCAAACGTAAATTCGACATTGCTGCGGCTTGCAGATAAACATCCAGCGCCTGATCAATATCAACACCAAACTTATTCTCTTTCAGGCCGGTGGAAATATACGGATGGGTCCTGGCATCAACATCAGGGTTAACCCGAATTGAAACCGGTGCCTGCACGGCCATCTGCTCAGCAACCTGATTAAGACGTTCCAACTCGGCAACAGATTCAACGTTAAAGCATTTTATCCCAGCTTCGAGGGCGCGGCGCATCTCGTCCTGACGTTTGGCAACACCGGAAAAAACCACCTTGGCAGGGTCACCACCCGCCTTCAAAACACGCTCAAGCTCACCCAGCGAAACAATGTCAAAGCCACTGCCCAACCTCGCCATCAAATTAAGCACGGCCAGGTTGGAATTGGCCTTCACCGCATAACAAACCAAATGTGCCTGACCTGACAGGGCATCATCAAATGCGCGCCAATGCCGCTCAATCGTTGCCCGTGAATAGACATAGCAAGGCGTGCCATATTGTGCAGCCAATTCTGTCAAGGCCACCTCTTCAGCAAACAAACAGCCGTCTCGATACTCAAAAAAATCCATAACTCTCCAACCAGGATACTGATTCCACTACTGTAAAAACCCCTGCCCGCTGCTCAGGAAAATAAAGGTCGCCCTTCTGACCACAACCAACAACAAGATTCAAACACGCCAGGACTAAAATGACTCTCACTATCTTCATCAGTGAAATTCCAAGAAAATAACGTTGCCGTATTATCCCAGAAAAGCAGCCGTTGCACTACAACGATGAATATAAAGCCGGATAGCGGCGGAATTTAGCGTGGCGTTATCGGCCGGACACGAAGCAGATTATTGAGCGATAGATTGAGTTTATTTTCAATGTTCTTTTTGTAATTAAGAAACTCTACCACCGGCACATTGCCACCTGGATAATTGGCAAACATTGAGGCCGGCAAATCTACATCAGTGATATACACAGGGTAAGACTTACCACTTTTGCGTTGTAACATAATGTATTTGGCAACCTCATCAAACAAGTCACCGCCATATTCCAGCGATGAAAATTCACGCTCGCCACAATAAACCGTGAAGCCTGTTGTCGATTCATCTTCATCATGAGAGGCAATCACCTGGATACTGAAATATGATTTTCTGGCATTCTGATCAGGTATTTTTTCAGCCACCTGATATTTTCCCTGACGATTACGAACCACACAGTAATATTCCACATCAATATCACAGCCTCTTTCCGCATCACTGCCAGCCACAAGAAATGAGCGACGCTGCAAAACAGAATCGAAAAACAACCTGAAATGCCCTATCAAACTGGCATCATCGACTGCGTCCACCTTCTGTCGAAACAACGAGCCATTTTCATCAACAACAAAGACATCTGCCTTATCGGCATCGCGCTTGTAAAAAAACTGCACCACCCCCGGCTTGTTAAATTTCAACACCAAAGAAAGCAACTCATCCGTGATGACATTTTGATCCAGAAGCAGCCGGCCAAACACCTGCCGTCCCTTACTCAAGCAGCGCAATAACTCGCCATACTCAGAAAAACGCTGGTAACGCAATACATCTCCGTCCACATATAACAAATAGTAGGCGCGTTTAATACAAAGAATATAACGATTATCAAGCTTATCTCTGGAACCATAAAAACACTCAACCAAGTCTTCTATAAACTTGACCACCCGCTGTTTAATGGTAATCGCATGATTTTGCGTGTAACACAAAACCGCCGGCCTGATCGGTTCAACCCCCTTCGACGGTGGCGTCAAACGAAAATAACGACTCAACCAAGCCAGCATACTTTCACTGCCCTCATAATGCGTGGTCAACACCTCTTTCCAGCTGGTCAACAACACCTGGTCAACACTACCAATCAGCGTTTCATACAGACCGCCATAACTAAACGCATCAGTTCGATTGCTGGCAAGATGCGCACCTGTGCGCCGCAACATAGCCTGTGAGTCGACACCAAGATTGATAACAATTGCCGACTGCAACACCTTAACAGCACGTCCGAGATCTTCAACACAGGTTTCAAACACTTTCCTGGCCGGGATAACCTTTTCCAACTCTTTTACCAACTCGCCTAACTCACGTTGACTGATACTCCCTGCATGTTTGATGACATTAACGGTTGTCATCGTATTCATCAAACCGTTATAAAAACCCCAGGCAATAAGCTCAATAATGTATCTACCACGCTTTAGCGCCACCATTGTTGATGGATCGTTTATTTTTGAATTTTCACCCGCCGTCAGCAGGGCCCAGCCACCATCCCGCCCTTGCTGACGAATTTGATACAGCGTCATAGACTGTTCAAACACGTCCTGTGAAATACCACGATTGACAATCTCAACCTTACCGGCCTTGCGCTCAAATGCTGCGTATAGTTTACGACCAAGGGCATTTAAATCCTGCTGATTAATCGCCGCAAGCTGGGCATAGTTTCGTGCAAAAGACGAAAGAAATTGATAGGTATAGGTTAATTCCTTAACCAGGATCCCACGTTCCTTAAGCACCTGCTGAATGCGCCAGCCAGATCGTTTATCCAACATTGTCAGATATTCTTTTTCCCAGCCCCAGGCATTGGTTTTGCTGCGTAAAAGATCCCGACGCCAGTCATACCGGGCATTTTCTGTCAGCCCCAGCTTTTGATTAACCTTAAAGTAAAAACAACGCCGAACCAGCTCCAGCCTGTCCGGCTCATTACGTTCGATCAGATACTCCTCAAGCCTTGAATACAACATCAAGTAAGGATCGAGCTTATCTAAATCATGTTCACCATCAAAAATGGCTTTTTTGAAGCGCAAGCACAGCAACTCAATATCAGGATACTCAGAGGCATAAACCTCCATCAACAGCAACTTCAAGACCGATTTGTAAGGAGAGTCAATCCCCTTAAACAACTGCCAGACCGCCGCACCAAAAAACTCTTCTGCAGGCAGGGTAGGAATACCGCCAAAATCAATACAATCAGCATCCATCACCAGCCGGCTTTTATAAAGCTCTTGGACATACTCGTCGTAGTTTTCTTCCTCCTCTACCGGCACCAACCACCAAATAGGGAAACGACCGGCGATCAACAAACCCGTCCGATAAAACTCCTCCAACAAAAGATAATATTGCGCCGTACCACTGCTCTCGGAAGAGAGGTCCACAATCTTGCCTTGCTTAAAGTCCTGCGCATCCATGAGAAAAAAATGCACCTCTAAACCCTGGGCATCCGCCCATTGTTCTATTGCGGTGCACTTGCTTTGCAGTTCGTCAAGATTTTCCCGGGGAACGTCGTGCTGATGGCAAAGCCAGATGTCAAAATCACTCTTTTTCGAATAAGCCACCGTGCCACTACTGCCCATCAAAAACATCGACATAATGTCGTAGCGTGACATGGCCCGGCTTTTATAATCAAAACAATGAATGTATTTATTCGCTGCCGTTAAGGCTCGCTGAGTTGGCGCATAATCACAAATTCCCGCCGGTGTATCTTTGGAGACATAGCCCGGCAAGCTTGGGTGATTGATGTGGAACAACAAGGGTAGAAAATCAAGAAAATCGCGCTGATTGTTACGCATACAATCCTCGCCACGACGCAAACGTTCCTTGTTCAGCAACAAAAATCGTTTTTTAACCGCCTCGACATCAGAAAACTTGACCTTACTATCCGATTTAGCTTTGGATTTTGCTTTAAACATTGATTCCCCCGAGCAATAACCTTATCGGTCAGCAAGGCAAAATACTTAACCTCTCTGACGGGCATACACCTCCATCTCAACCCCAAAAACAAGGGTGTCTCCAGTACTCGTTAAAGAGTTGCCCCGTCCATGGGCCAACTCCACACCGTTCTTCGACAGCTCATTTAGGCCTCGGCCGTCCTCGTCACCTCGCTATCGCGTCGGCTCTCAAGTGACTGACGGGGCTAGTAGCGACTGCCCACTTT
>JAJRUN010000130.1 GCA_024277755.1 Gammaproteobacteria bacterium
AGGTCTATCCTGGGCAGCTCCTTATCTCGACACCAATCATAAAGGCAAACCACCCACACTGGCGGAACAGATCATCACCACCGGTGACATCGTTTATGTATTACAAAATGACGACGACGAATGGCAGCTTGGTCAAATCCCCAACGTTTCCGGCGCCATCATTGCGCTCGATCCCAAGGATGGCGCGCTCATTGCGCTATCTGGCGGCTTTGATTTTTTCTACAGCAAATTCAATCGCGCTATCCAGGCCAAACGCCAGGCCGGCTCAAGCTTCAAACCATTCATCTATTCAGCCGCATTGGAAAAAGGCTTCACCACCGCATCCATCATCAATGATGCACCGGTGGTCTTCGATGACCCAGGCCTGGAAACCTCGTGGCGGCCTGAAAACTATAGCGGCCGCATCTATGGCCCAACACGCCTGCGCGAAGCCATTACCCGCTCACGCAACCTGGTTTCAATTCGCCTGCTACAAGCCATCGGCGTCTCTTATGCCATTGACTACGCGCAACGCTTTGGCTTCAAAGCCGACCAACTGCCACGCGACCTATCATTATCATTAGGTAGTGCCTCGGTAACACCAATGGACATCGCCTCGGCTTACACCACATTCGCCAATGGCGGCTTCCGCGTAACCCCTTATTTCATCCAACGCATTGAAGACATCATGGGCGAAATCATCTTTGAAACAGAGCCTGCCATCGCCTGCCTGCCATGCGAACGAGAAGCTCTTGCAAACAACAGCAATGGAACTGCGCTCGCAACTAATCAGCCAACGGAAATAAGCATTAACACTGTCCTGGCATCAGACAACGCTGGCATTGAAACCGAAGTGCGCTCTCAACATCCCAAGCTAGCTGAACGTGTTATTACGCCGCAAAATGCCTATTTGATGACCAGCATGATGCGTGACGTTATCAAACGCGGCACAGCACGACGCGCCCTACAACTGGGCCGTAAAGATCTGGCAGGTAAAACCGGCACCACTAATGACCAGCGTGACGCCTGGTTCTCAGGCTTTAACAGCGAAATTGTTGCTATCAGCTGGACGGGGTTTGATGATGGCTCACCACTAGGAAGCAGAGAGACAGGCGGTCGCGCATCACTGCCACTGTGGATCGACTTTATGCGCACAGCCCTAAAAGATCGGCCTGAAATCCCACTGGAACAACCGGACGGCCTGATCACTATACGTATTGACCCCAAGACCGGACTGCTCGCACCACCCAGTCAGAAAAATGCAGTCTTTGAAACGTTTCGTGCTGAATACGCACCACAACGTCAAGCAACAGATATTGATGACTCTACCACTACACCTGACGATGACAGCGGCGGAGAAACAACACCGCAATTACTTTTTTAGGAATGGCCAAAAAATCAAAACACAATAGCAGCCGCAAAGACCTGCGCATGCGCCAGCAACTGGCGCAAGAGGCCGCACGACTAATATCAGAGGAAGGTATCAACGACTTTCACACCGCCAAACACAAAGCGGCTGAACGATTGCATACACAACAAAGCGACAACCTGCCACGCAACGATGAAATTCAGCTCGCCCTAAACCAATACCAGCGTCTATTCAAATCCGACAGTCAGCCACAACAACTCCACCAGCTCAGACAAGCCAGCCTCAAGGCAATGCGCCTTTTTCAGAGATTTAAACCACGACTCACAGGGGCAGTGCTGGATGGCATCGCCAACGAATTTTCCGAAATCGACCTCCACCTGTTTGACGACAGCAGCGAAGAGGTCGCCCTGTTTCTTTTAAACACAAAAATACCTTTCAGCCATTGCAGTCAAAAGGTTTCAATGGCAAACGGCAATGCCATCGAGATACCCTGCTACCGCCTGGAAATCTACGACGCACCGGTGTTGCTGATGGTTTTTAAACACAAAGATCTGCGCCAGGCACCACGCCATCCTGCAACCGGCAAACCAATGCAGCGCTTTAACCTCAACAAAGTGGCTGCACTCATCGATTCAACCTAACGGCGTTTACTCATTTCAACATAATCACGCATGGCTGCACCCTGATAAAGCTGACGCGGGCGGGCAATACGCTGATCAGGATCTCCAATCATTTCCATCCACTGTGCTACCCAGCCAACGGTACGGGCAATCGCAAACATCACCGTAAACATATTGGTTGGAATACCCAAGACCTTGTAGATAATGCCAGAATAAAAATCGACATTAGGATAGAGCTTGCGCTCCTTAAAATAATCATCTTCCAAGGCAATCGCTTCCAGCTTCAGCGCCAACTCAAACAACGGGTCATTTTCATTACCAAGCTTGGCCAGCACTTCATGGCACATTTCTCGAATCAGGGTAGCACGCGGGTCAAAGTTTTTATAAATACGATGACCAAAACCCATTAACCGGAAAGAGTCATCTTTGTCTTTGGCCTTGGCAATATATTTAGCCACATTACTAACATCGCCAATTTCATCCAGCATATGCAACACCGCTTCATTGGCACCACCATGTGCAGGGCCCCACAATGCGGCAATACCCGAAGCAATACACGCAAAAGGATTGGCCGCAGAACTACCGGCCAAACGAATCGTCGACGTACTAGCATTTTGTTCATGATCGGCATGCAGAATAAAGATCATATCCAGTGCGCGTTCCGCTACCGGATCAACCACATAATCTTCACACGGTACAGAAAACATCATATTAAGCAGGTTGCCGCTGTAACTCAGATTGTTTTTTGGGTATACAAAGGGTTCGCCAATAGAATGCTTGAAACTTGCCGCCGCAATCGTTGGCATCTTGGCAATCAAGCGGTGAGCAGCAATCTCGCGATGTGCCGGATTCCGAATATCGGTTGAATCATGATAAAAAGCCGACAGCGACCCCACGACACCACACATGATCGCCATCGGATGCGCATCATGATTAAAACCTTTGTAAAAACTATTCAAGCTTTCGTTAATCATTGTGTGACGAGTAATATTGCCGAGAAACCCTTGTTGCTCAGCTTCTGTGGGCAACTCGCCATGCATCAACAAATAGGCCACTTCCAAAAATGAGCTTTTGCCTGCCAGCTGCTCAATAGGATAACCGCGATACAACAACTCACCTTTATCGCCATCAATATAAGTGATAGAACTGCGACAACTTGCGGTTGAAACAAACCCGGGATCAAAGGTGACGTAACCGAATTCTTTAAAAAACGCCTTGATATCGACAGCCCCCGGGCCATGAGTACCATGATAAATAGGTAGCTCAATACTCTTGCCTGTGACGTTATCTGTCACAGTAACCGTGTCTTTGGCCATGGTAGATAATCCCTTCTTGAATTTCATTCAGTTAAAAAGTCATCGGCCTTAGGCTGCCTGACTTAAACCCGATTTATAATTTTGGATAATGCTCCGGATAGGCCAGCCGCGCCACACCACTATCCACAGCCGCCCGGGCAACCGCCGCTGGCACCACATTAATCAGACGCTCATCCGTTGGCTTAGGAATAATATAGTCAGAGCCAAAGCTCAAACTGTTCAGGCCATAGCCATCCAATACCGCCTGCGGTACTGCTTCACGAGTCAAATCACGCAGTGCATACACAGCGGCAACCGCCATTTCTGCATTGATTTTTTCCGCTCGCACATCAAGTGCGCCACGGAATATAAACGGAAAACCTAAAACATTATTGACCTGATTGGGATAATCACTACGGCCAGTCGCCATAATCAGGTCATCGCGTGCAGCCAGCGCCACTTCAGGGCTGATTTCAGGATCAGGATTAGATAGCGCAAACACCACCGGCTTAGCCGCCATGCTCAACAACTGCACCTCACTAAGCACATTCGGACCAGAAACACCGATAAATACATCCGCGCCACTCACCGCATCAGACAAACTGCGCTTAGCCGTGTCTCGAGCAAATTCACGTTTGTATTCGTTCAAGTCATCACGACCACTGTGTACCACACCGGTACGATCCACCAGGGTCAGGTGCTCCTTTGGCATACCCAGCGTTGCCAACAGACGCATAGAGGCAATTCCGGCGGCCCCCGCACCAACACAAACAATTTTAACCTGTTCCAGGGTTTTTCCCTGCAACTCAATGGCATTCAACAAGCCGGCGGCAATAATGATAGCGGTACCGTGCTGGTCATCATGAAACACCGGAATATCCAGCTTTTCAATCAAAGCCTTTTCAATGGCAAAGCAATGCGGTGCGGCAATATCCTCCAGATTAATACCACCGAAGGTCGGTGCGATAGCCACCACCGTATCAATGAACTGCTCAGGGCTATCAACATCAACCTCAATATCAACGACATCAACATCGGCAAAGCGTTTGAACAACACACCCTTGCCCTCCATCACCGGCTTGCCTGCCAGCGCACCCACATTACCCAACCCCAAAACCGCCGTGCCATCAGTAATTACCGCCACCAGATTACCCTTGCCAGTGTAGCGATAGGCAAGATCTACATCCGCAGCAATTTCGCGCACTGGAGCAGCGACACCTGGCGTGTAGGCCAGCGACAAGTCGTTCTGATCTTCACACGGCTTGGTGATGGCAGTGGCAATCTTGCCTGGTTTTGGCTCGGCATGATAAGCCAGCGCACGTTGTTTTAAGTCGTCACTCATGAATATTCATCCATAAAATTTCGTTGAATCTTAGCATATTAGACGCTTCAGGCTATTTTCGGTTGTACAACATCCACTTAATAAAAACAGCTTGGGAGAAAGATGATTACCGCAAAACCTGTATTACAGCAGGATGATAAACGCGCAACTGCGTCTGCCCTTTATATTGATAAAGCCAGCCGCGCAGCTTAATGGTTTTACCCTGCAGCTGTGACAACTCAAGCCGATTTTTAAATACTGCCAAATCACGCTTATCTATCCGTGCCGCAACCTTACCAGCAAAATTAAGCCAAAACGACTTACGACTCTCGCCAACCCGAATGACCTTGCCCTGGATCACCTGAAAACCCTCGGTTGCCGCTGATAATGACTTGGTAGCCAAACCCTGAAAACGAGGCAAAGACCAGATCCCATCCGCTCCCGCCTGCTGTTCTGCCACCAGATAACAATCAATGTTGGCCAGATTTCCGCCCACCGCAACAGCGGCAGCCAAACCCTGTCGCAACAGCTCAGACTGGACGTTGCGCTGGTCCGCTAAAAAAACATGGGCCAGCAAACGGCCATAACGGTCTTTACGCTGCTGGCCGTACCGCAACGCCAGGCGCTTGTTCCCGACCAGCAAATCAATCAGCGCTTGACGCGCCTGCTTTGCAAAGGGCTCTGATGACTCGCCATCGTAGCCAATCTCAGGGGTGTTAATACCGATAAAACGCAGCTTACGACCATCTTTAAGCTTGACCGTATCACCATCGTAAACATAAGCAACAGACACCCATTCATCAGCCTGAAACGGCAGACACTCCTGAGCTTGCAGCGGCAGCCAAAACAGGCTCAGCAGCCAAAACGCAAAAAGGGCGCCCTTTTGGGACACCCTTTTCAACAGACCTGACGGCCAAAGCACGTCGCTTTATTTCATGCCGTACTTCTGACGGAACTTATCTACACGACCAGCGGTATCAAGCACCTTCTGCTTACCCGTATAAAAAGGGTGGCAGCTGGAACATACATCAATGTGCAGATCACTCTTACCCAGTGTAGAACGGGTAGTAAACACAGAACCACAACTGCAAGTCACTTCAACATCTGCGTAGGCTGGATGAATATCCGCTTTCATGGTAAAAACCTCTTCTCAAATTTTGCCCCATGCAAAGGGCATGGTCCGCGAATTAGCCGGACATGTTACCGAAAACTCTTCGCCCCCACAAGTCCCGTCAGAACTTAATTTTCCTCGTGGCTCACATTAAAGCGTCCGTTCGCAACGGCCACCAAAATATAAACAAGTATTAACCTGCACAGAAACGGGTCTTAGTCACTGAAAACAAAGCAACAACCCACACTAAAAACAAGGGAATCCATGAAAAACAAACGCAGCTTGCCATAATTTAAACAAGACGCCTCCAGTACCCGTTAAAGAGCTGCCCCGTCCATGGGCCAACTCCACTCCGTTCTTCGACAGCTCATTTAGGTCTCAGCCATCCTCGTCGCGCACGATCCAACCCCATTCGTTAAATTTTATTTGTACCGGTAATCCCCCCGAAAAATGTAAGCGATCGACAAACCCCACCTAGTATAGAATTCAGTTAACCGCTCTTGTTTGTCGGCGGGTATTTTGATACCGGGAACCCAGTCTTGTTCGTCGATAATCAGTTCGATGGTTTTGTAGCGTTTCTGTTTTTTCTTATCGTAACGATAACGGACACACACAAGCTGGTCACCATATTCGTTGACGAGTTGTTTACTGCCATTCTGGCCGGCCTGGATGGTGGTTTTAATTTCCATTACATGACCCCTCATGTGTTTTGTTGTTCAACTTTCGCAGTTTGTCATTGGCCGGTCAAACCCAAACATTTTCAGCCGTGATCAATTTGTGATATTTACGCCATCACGGTGTGAACTCCTTGCGTTCGAATAGTCCCTGTCGTTCAACTTTATTCAAACCACAGGAAGATACATTATGAAAAAACACCTTACCGCCTTGGCCATCGTTAGCAGTTTGAGCGCTGCGCCAGCAATGGCCCAAGACCTCGACATCAAGATCACTAACCTGACCAATGCGATCTATTTCACCCCCTTTTTGGTGGCGGCACATGACAAACACAGCCGTTTGTTCATGGAAGGCAGCGCGGCTTCGAGCAACTTGCAGGCCATGGCCGAGGGCGGCAATATTGCTGGTTTGTCAACTGACATTCAGGCCATGG
Source organism: Gammaproteobacteria bacterium (assembly GCA_024277755.1). Taxonomy (GTDB): domain Bacteria; phylum Pseudomonadota; class Gammaproteobacteria; order Tenderiales; family Tenderiaceae; genus Tenderia. The sequence goes on from JAJRUN010000130.1 coordinate 6,804, forward strand.
GTGGCAACGTGGTAGAGAATCCGGCGGCTGGGTTGTTGGCGCCTGGCGGCAGCACCCGCTTTATATTGATGAGCAATAAGGACAATCGTCACCTGTCGCTTACCGCCATGATGTTGCCCACCAATGATGGTTTTGTGGGTGTCGACAGCATCAAGATCCCAAAAAAGAGAGGCGTCTATACCTATTACCTCAAGGCCTATGATGCGGGCACCGAGGCCAATGACGAGTTGCTTACTGGCGGTGGCGCACCGGGTATGGCGGGTATTCCGGCTGATCCTGGCGGCTATGCCGGCATGGGTGGCAGCGGTGTGACGGGGGCTGATCACAACAGCATGATTCATATCCATCGTGGCACTCAGGGCGACAATGATCCTGCTGGCGGTATCAGCGATCTGGATAGTGGCGTACATCAATGGGACAACCCTGTCGCCAAGCTGGTGATCACTGTGATGGGTAAACACAAAAAACATGACGATGATGATGACTAGCACGGCAAATAACGCGCGCATTTAGCGCCAACTGAAATCAGGCCTCATGGATGTGATGGCTTGCGATCTGGCCCCTCTTCTGTTTTTCAGAGAGGGGCTTTAAGCATTTCTGGCCACAGCAGATTAACCCGCCCGCCTCTTTTTGCTGCTGTGAATGATTCGTGACATTTACGCCATCACAACGTGAATTCTTTGCGCTGAAATAGCCTTGCAGTTCAACTTCAATCAATTCACCGGGAGAGACTCCATGAAAAAACAGTTCACCGCCTTGGCGGCCATTTGCATGCTGGGTTCAACATCAGCAATGGCTCAGGACCTGGACATCAAGATCACCAATCTGACTAACGCTATTCACTTCACGCCATTGCTTGTGGTGGCGCATGACAGCAACAGCCACCTGTTTATGGAAGGCAGTGCGGCCTCTGACAGTTTGCAGGCGATGGCTGAGGGTGGCGATACCTCGGGCCTTTCAACCGATGCACAAGCCAGCGGCGGCAATGTAATAGAAAACCCGGCGGCTGGCCTTTTGGCCCCCGGCAGCCACACCCGTTTTATGTTGATGAGCAACGATGGCAACAACCAACTGTCACTCACCGCCATGATGCTGCCCACCAATGATGGTTTTGTCGGAGTCGACAGTATCGACATCCCCACTGCCAAGGGCACTTACACCTATTATCTCAATGGCTATGATGCGGGCACCGAGGCTAATGACGAATTGATTACTGGCGGTGGCGCACCGGGCGTGGCGGGTATTCCAGCTGATCCAGGCGGCCATGCAGGCACAGGCGGCAGCGGCGTGGCAATGACAGACAGCAATAATATGATTCACATTCACCGTGGCAACCTGGGCGACAGTGATGCCAGCGGTGGCAGGAGCGATCTGGACAGCAGCGTGCATCGTTGGCTCAATCCGGTTGCTGAATTAGTCATTACCGTTAACTAAGGGGGCCATGATGAAAGGTTCAATCAAGTTTGGCATCATTGCCGCCACTCTGGCGTCAACACTGCTGCTGCAAGGCTGTAACGACGATGACAACAACATGCAGCGCAGCTTCAATGTTGAAGTGACCAACCTCAGTCACCAGCAACCCTTTGCCCCAGTGGCGGCGGTGCTGCACACATCGGGTTACACTGGCTTTAGTCGTGGCAGCATGGCCAGTAATGGCCTGGAGTTGCTGGCTGAAAGCGGCGACCCTGGCGGTTTTATTGCCGAGGCCGATAGCGACAACAGGGTACTCAACAGCGTCAGCGGCACGGGGATGATCACTCCCGGCGGCACTGAAACAATCATCGTGCAAGGTAATAGCAGCCAGCCCCGACTAAGCCTGGCGGGTATGCTGGTGAACACCAATGACGGTTTTGTTGGCCTGAGTGATGTCGACCTTAGTGGGCTGAACATAGGCGAGTCGTTGCAGCTACATGCCCGGGTCTATGATGCCGGCACCGAGGCCAACACCGAGGCGGCCACCGATGTTCCCGGCCAGGGGGGTGAAGGCATTAATGCGGCGCGTGATGATCGTAATTTTATTGCCGTTCATCCCGGCATAGTGAGCATGGATGATGGCCTGACAAGCTCAGCCCTCGACGCCTCTTTCCGGTTTGATAATCCAGCGGCACGGATCATCATAACCCGAACACAACCATAGCAGCCGTCCAAATGGGCGCTGCCCATCACCCCCGCCGTCACGTAGATTGCGTGCTGGCGGGGAACACAAACAGCAGGAAATCAATCTATGAATCACAGCGTGTTAATCATCGAAGACAACCCGGAGATTGCCAACCTGGTGCAGCTGCACCTGAAAGACATCCATTGTCAGGCTGACATCGCCAGCGATGGTGGCGAAGGGTTGCAACGCTTCAAAGACAAGAATTATGATTTGGTGATTCTCGATTTGATGCTGCCGGTAATGGATGGTCTGGAAGTATGCAAACAGCTGCGTGCCAGCAACGCCTTGGTGCCGGTGATGATGTTAACCTCCAAGTCATCAGAGCTTGACCGGGTACTGGGACTGGAGATCGGTGCCGACGATTACATCACCAAGCCGTTTAGCATCCCCGAACTGCTGGCACGGGTAAAAGGCCAGTTTCGTCGCCTCGATGCACTACAGGCACCAACACAGCAGAAACAACAGCAACAATTTGGTGAGTTACTTATCGAGCCAGACAAACACCGCGTCAGCCTGGTAGGAAAAAACATTGATCTCACCGCCAAGGAATTTGACCTGCTGATGCACTTTGCCAGCCATCCCGGTCACGTTTACAGCCGCTCTGAACTGCTGGATCAGGTTTGGGGATACAGTTATGAGGGCTATGAACACACAGTCAACTCCCACATCAACCGTCTGCGTACCAAGATAGAAGTTGATCCTGCCAAACCGCAATACATCATGACCGTCTGGGGCGTGGGTTATAAATTCAACGAGGCGCAGCGCTAATGTTTCGCAGTCTATATGCCAAGCTGTCCCTGTCATTGGTGGCCCTGCTGATTTGTGTTGGCGTTTTATATACCCTGATCAGTCTGTCGTCAGCACAATATTATCTGCAAAAGACCGATCAAAAACTCAACCTCGACCTGGCCAAAAATCTGGTGGCCGATCGCAATCTGGTTGAGTCCGGTACGCTGAATGAAAAGGCACTCAGCAGTACCTTCATGGAATACATGGTTATCAATCCCAGCATCGAGATCTATCTGCTCGACCTTGAGGGAAAGATTCTTTCCTATTCCGCCGACCCGGGCCAGGTGAAACGCCGCGCCGTTTCGCTAACCCCCATCAAGGCCTTTTTGAATGGTGAAAAACTTCCCCTGCTGGGTGATGACCCGCGCAGCCATGATCGGCAAAAAATATTTTCCGTAACAACAGTCCCGAGCACAGCCAATCCACAAGGTTATCTCTATGTTGTCTTGCGCGGCGAACAATATGACAACGCCGAGCAATTTATCAAAGAAAATATCATCTGGAAACAAACCGGCGGCGCCTTGATCGGCAGTCTGTTAATCGGTTTGTTAGTCGGCCTGCTGCTGTTCCGAAAACTGACCCAGCGCCTGAATCGTTTAAGCAACGATATGGATAGTTTTCGTCACAGTGATTTTCGTCATCATCTAATCACCACACCACAACAAAAAACCAATGACGAGATTGACCAGCTTGGCAATACATTTAACCAAATGGCACAGCGCATCATGGAACAAATGGAGACACTAAAACAGCAAGACAGCCTGCGCCGTGAACTGGTGGCCAATGTCTCGCATGACCTGCGCACCCCCATGGCCATCCTGAACGGCTATCTTGAAACCCTGCAATTAAAGAGCGACCAGCTTAGTCAGACAGAGAAAAATCATTATGTAGCACAGGCACTCAAAAGCAGCGAGCGCCTCAGTCAGCTCATCACCGAACTGTTTGAACTTGCCAAACTGGAAGCACAGGAGACCTTGCTGGCACGGGAAAAATTCAACATCGCCGAACTGGCCAACGATGTAACACAAAAATTTCAGCTTAAGAGTAAAGAAAAAAACATCCACCTGACACTCACTGTCGAGACAGAATCTTTATTCACCGATGCCGACATTGGCATGGTGGCGCGGGTGTTCGAAAACCTGATCGGTAATGCTATCAAGTTCACCCCTGAAAACGGCAACATAAACATCTGCATCACAGCAACAGATGGAAAGCCTGTGGTCACGATTCAGGACAGCGGGCCGGGCATTCCTAGCAATGACCTGAACAAGGTATTTGATCGGTTTTATCAAGGCAAGGACAATAACAATCGCACCAAACCAGGCGGCCTTGGCCTGGCCATCGCCAAGCGAATTATTGATTTACATCACAGCAGCATTAAAGTCGAAAGTTCAAACGGTCAGGGATCGCGTTTTATTTTTTCTCTGCCTGCGGCATAAGCGTTAACAAATTGTGATCTTCGCACAATAAAACAGTGACCTCAGCAACCTATACTGAAAACAGTTTTATAAATGAGGTAACGCAGCAATGAAAAGACGTCGTTTTATTTTTTCCATGTTGGCACTGGCCACCATGCCAGTAATCCCTTTGCGCAGCAATGGCAGTGAAAAAAATACTGAGAAAACACACAACATAAAAAAACTGCAATTATCTGCAACAGAATGGCAACAGCGACTAACCGAGGCACAGTTCAACATCCTCCGCGAAGAAGACACCGAACCGCCACACAGCAGCCCACTCAACACTGAAAAACGGAATGGCGTTTATGTCTGTGCCGGCTGTGATCTGCCACTGTTTTCATCTGCTATGAAGTTCGACAGCGGCACCGGCTGGCCCAGTTTTTTTGACAGCCTGGGCAATGCCATTGAAACAAAGATCGACTTCAAAATTATCTTCCCACGCACCGAGTATCACTGCGCCCGCTGCGGCGGCCACCAAGGCCACGTATTCAAAGATGGCCCTCAACCCACGGGACTGAGATTTTGCAACAATGGCTTGGCATTGAAATTTATCCATCTCAAGGTTTGAGGGCCTAACCCCTAGACAGAAAGCTATTTTTTGACCGATAATTACGGTGTCGGAGTTTTCTGGCGCCGCGCGTTCATTGTCATGAAAAACCCTGAAATCACTTGCCCGTCAAAACAACAAAGAGTGATTGATGAATTGGTTGATCAGCGCATCAGCATCACAGAAAAAGTTTTCGATGAAGAACTAATCATCAGCCTGCACCAGGAGCTGATGGACTTAGAGAAACAAGACCAGCTGCGCGCAGCACACATCGGCAAACAACAGCAACGAACCCATCTTCGCAATATTCGCGGTGATGCCATTCACTGGCTCACTGGGGAAACGGAAGCACAACGACTCTTTCTAGCAGAAATGACGCAACTTCAAGACG
>JAJRUN010000131.1 GCA_024277755.1 Gammaproteobacteria bacterium
ACGCCTGCAAAAAAGCAGAACCCGACTGGAAAAGTTAAAACAACAACAAGGACAACAGCAACTAAAACTGCAACAACACCAGTCACAACGCAAACAACTACTTAGCAAACTCAACAGTGAAATCAACAGCAAAAAACAACGGCTCGACCAATTACTCGAAGACGAAAACAACCTCCGCATACTACTGCAAAACCTGCCCACTCAAACACAAGACAAAAAAAGCAGCTTTAACAATCTAGGCAAACTCAAGGGCAAGCTCAAATGGCCCACCAAAGGAAAAATTAAAAACCGCTTTGGTTCGCCACGCAATCAGGGGCAGCTAAAATGGCAAGGCGTTACCATCACCGGCAAGGCTGGACAACAAGTCCGCAGCATTGCATCAGGCAGAGTCATTTTTGCTGACTGGATTCGCGGCTACGGCCTGATGTTAATCATTGATCATGGCAATGGCTATATGAGTCTGTATGGCCACAATCAAAGCCTCTACAAAGATGTTGGCGATAGCACTGCCAGCAATGAAAGCATTGCCAGCCTTGGCAGTAGCGGCGGCAACAGCAGCACGGGCCTGTACTTTGAAATGCGCCACAAAGGAAAACCTATCAATCCTGCAACATGGTGCCGATAAATCTATCACACCCTTGAACGCACAGGTTATTAGAGAGTATCCTCGCTGAACAATGTCATTGCCGCAGTACATTTACGGAGTAATTAATGAAATTTTCCACCCGCAACATCATGCTTATCAGCCTCGGCACCGTCCTCGGTTTATCACTTAGCATTGGCCAGGGCGTACTGGCAGAACGCGACAACGCCAAACTCACCCCTCTACCACTTGATGATTTGCGCACCTTTACCGAAGTTTTTGGCAAGATCAAATCCGACTACGTTGAAACCACCGACGACTCGGATCTGCTGGAAAATGCCATTCGCGGCATGCTCACCGGCCTTGACCCCCACTCCACCTATCTTGATCCAGAGGCCTATAAGGAACTGCGCGTTGGCACCAGCGGCAAATTTGGCGGATTAGGCATCGAAGTCGGCATGGAAAACGGCTTCGTCAAAGTTATATCCCCCATCGATGACACCCCTGCACAACGCGCAGGCATGCAAACAGGCGACTTGATCATCCGCATTGACGACACCCCGGTGAAAGGACTATCGCTTAGTGATGCGGTAAAATTGATGCGCGGCGAGCCTGGCAGCAAAATTCTGCTGACCGTTGTTCGTGAAAGCGAAGACAAACCGTTCAAAGTCTCAATCACCCGCGCCGTCATCAAGGTCAACAGCGTAAAATCCCGAATGCTTGACCCCGGCTTTGGTTATGTCCGCATCAGCCAGTTCCAGTCCAACACCGGCGAAAACATTATCAACGCCGTTAGCGGACTGAAAAAAGAATACAAAGCCAACCTTAAAGGCTTGATCATTGACCTGCGCAACAATCCCGGCGGCGTACTCAATGCAGCCGTTGCTGTATCCGACGCCTTTCTTGAGGATGGTCTGATTGTTTACACCGAAGGCCGTGTCAATGATTCAGAAATGAAGTTCAAGGCTACCCCCACCGACATTGTCAAAGGCGCACCCATCGTCGTTCTGGTTAATGGCGGCTCGGCCTCGGCCTCAGAGATTGTTGCCGGTGCACTGCAAGACCACAAACGTGCCATCATCATGGGCACCACCACCTTTGGCAAAGGCTCAGTACAAACCATACTTCCCATCCCCAACGGTGCCGCCCTCAAGCTCACCACCGCCCGTTACTACACCCCCTCAGGCCGCTCAATTCAAGCAGAAGGAATCATCCCTGATATCAAGCTGGAAAATGTAAAACTGACCGAGATGGAGGTATCACCATTTGGCCAGATCAAGGAAGCCAATCTTTCAGGCCATCTGGATAATGACAACGGTAACAGCAGCAACAAAACCGGCGCTAACGCCGGCCATAAAGAAGATGAGTTATCACTGGCGCAAAAAGACTACCAGCTCTATGAGGCACTTAACCTGCTAAAAGGGCTGGAGATTCTGCAAAGATAAGCCTTGTCACATTCACACGCAAAGCAGCGCTGCCGCACCACAACCATTAACCAATGGCTGTCAAAGTGTGCCGCGCTGCTTCTCTATAGTCTTGCCAGCCTGGCGCAAGCCAGCGACTCACAACCAGCACAAATAAGCATCATCATTGACGACATGGGAAGTCAGCTCAACGCTGGATTACTCGCCCTGCAATTGCCCGGCGCAATAACATATGCATTTCTGCCACACACCCCCCATAGCCGCAACCTTGCCAATGCTGCCCACCACCTCAACAAAGAAGTCATGCTACACCTGCCCATGCAAGCCATGGGGGCCAACAAACTGGGCCCTGGCGGCCTCACACTTAACATGAGTCGCAGCCAATTTAGCCGAACCTTTTTAAGCGACCTCAAAGCCATCCCTCACGTTGTCGGCATCAACAACCACATGGGCAGCCTGCTAACCCGCCACCCTGGCCATATGAAGTGGTTAATGGAAGAAATCAAACAGCATGACAATCTGTATTTCATTGACAGCCGCACCACCCATCACACAGTGGCCAACCAGCTGGCCCGCGAATCAAAAATACCCTCACGCCAACGGGATGTGTTTTTAGACGACGACCCCAGCCCTCAAGCCATCACTAAACAGTTTGAATTACTGCTCAAAAAAGCCAATAAGAATGGCAGCGCCATCGGTATTGGCCACCCCTACAAAAACACGCTGACCATCCTCTCCCAACTGATCCCGCAACTCAAAGATCAAAATATCAAACTTGTTCCAGCCAGCCAGCTCGTCTATCAAGCGCCAATCATCCGCTTGGCCATAGAGAACAACCTTACCCCTGGCCCCCTGGTCCTAAAAACCACCAATAAAAATAGAACCTACCAATAAAAACATAAGCTGGCACGATACCTGCTAATTAAATAACAGTGCCCTACCATAGGCACTGTAGTCATCTCTTCCTACCCTCCTTCAATAGGACGTTTGCAAAAACGTCCTATTTTTTTGCCCATCAACGCCATTATATTGACAAAACGCCATATAATTGACGAAAAACGTCAATATTATATCCAACCTAAACCAAAAACTCCGATTGAAGCCCCAAGCCAAAAGGCTTTAAAATGAGCGCTTGGTTTCACTTATTCGACGAAACAGGTAACTGATAACGTGCTCGAAACTGAAAACCCAGCCAACAAAGCACACAGACTTTTTACCGTCGGGCATAGCAACCGATCGCTGGACAGCCTATTGGATTTACTCCACAGTTACTCTATCCGACAACTAATCGATGTTCGCAGCACACCCAGCTCCTGTGACTTTTCCGTTTTCAACCGCAATAGCCTCACAACGACCCTAGAGGAAGAAGGTATAGCCTATGCCTGGCTAGGACATGAACTTGGTGGGCAGCAGCGTAACTGTAAACCCCAATCACCCCACCAGGCACTTGCAACCCATGGCTTCAGGGCCTACGCCGACCACATGTCCAGCAGCGTATTTGAAAACGGTATCAACCGACTCATGAGCGTCGCCAGCCAAACCCCCACCGTTATCATGTGCGCAGAGCGCGAAGCCAGCCAATGCCATCGCAGCCTGATCGCTGACTACCTGCTCCTCAACAACTGGCACATCATTCACCTGCACGACATCAACCACTCCCAGGCGCACGTACTCAGCCCTCTGGCCCGTAGCTGCGATCACCACCCCATTTACGACCTGCTCGGACAAGAGCAGCTCGATCTGAGCTTCTAGCAACAAAGAACAGCACATGGAGACCTTTGCACGATACAATCACGAGTAAAAATGGCTAATATTCTCCTGCTTTTCGTTAGAAAACTTGTCAATAGCTCGCTATTAACTGCATTTTCTGCCTCAATCAGAAAAATATTAGCTCATTTTTCTTTCGCACCTGTATCGTGCAAAGGTCT
>JAJRUN010000002.1 GCA_024277755.1 Gammaproteobacteria bacterium
CACCGAAAACCGTTTTTACCGCAGTGTTCACCACATTCGCGAACCCTTTTATCTGGTCTGTGGTTACGGCGATACCGGCAGTCTGGTAACCAAGGCACTGACTCAGCGCGGCCTGCGCGCAGTTGCTATCGACATCAAGCAGGATCGTATCAATGAGTTATTGCTGACCGAGCTGGATGTCTACGTACCTGGATTGTGTGCCGATGCCGGCGATCCAAACAATCTCAAGGCTGCCGGGCTTAAATCACCCTTTTGCGTTGGCATTCTGGCCTTGACTGATCACGACCACACCAATCTTGAGATTGCCATCACAGGTAAACTTCTCAACCCCTCGCTGCGCGTCATCTGTCGTGCCGAAACCGAATCAACCCACGCCAATATGGCTTCGTTTGGCACTGATCACGTCATCAACCCATTCGAGGCCTTTGCCGAACAAATGGCGATTGCCTTGCACTCACCCGAGCTGCACACTCTGTTTGAGTGGCTGACCCAACTGCCACGTACTCGCTTACATCACCATGCCCCACCGCCACAAGGAAAATGGATTTTATGTGGCTATGGTCGCTTTGGCCACTCCATGCAAAAACACCTTAGCCGTCAGGGCGTGTCGACCACGGTTGTTGAAGCCGATCCGGTGAAGACCGATTGCGTGGATAAGTGTATTGAAGGTAAGGGCACTGAAGCTATTACCCTGTTAGCCGCAGGCATCAAGAGTGCCACCGGGATTGTAGCCGGCACCGATGATGATGCAGATAACCTTTCCATTCTCATGACAGCCAAACAACTCAACCCGAACATCTACACAGTGGCACGACAAAATAAACGGGGCAACGATCTGGTTTTTGAGGCCATCGACAGCAAGCATGTGATGCAGCATAGCGAGGTTGTGACGCTCAAGGTGCTGGCCCTGGTCACTGCACCATTGTTATATGATTTTCTAAAATTGATCAAACAACAGGGCAATGAACAGGCCAGGCAATTGTTGCCACTCATTGAGCAGGTGTCTAATAATATCGTCCCTGATATATGGACGCTGGATATCGATCACAAATCGGCCCTGGCTGTTACCCGCGCCATCGGCGATGGCCGACAAATTCTACTGGGGCATCTCAATAGTGACCCCCGTGACCGCAATCAACCGCTACGTTGCCTGCCGCTGTTACTAAAACGTGACAATGAAACAATCCTGCTGCCCGAAGTCAACACGGTGATCGAAACGGGCGACCAAATTCTTTTCTGCGGTCGCTACGGCATAGCCGAACTGATGGGCTGGACACTGCAAAACCACAATGTGCTGAGTTATGTAGAAACTGGCGAGACCCGCCCGGATGGTTACATCTGGCGCTGGTTTGCTAACCGTTAGGCGCAATACCAAGCGTGCCGAGCCAGGAACAAGGGCTTGGCCTGCACGTTGACAAACTAGTTCCAGCTGGAGGCCCGGTTACGTCTCAAACGAGGCAAAACGAGGCCGAAAATAATGCCGACAATCAAAACCCCCGACCCTGCCATAAACCATTTCTGGACACTGCTTTGACGTAATGCGCTATTTTCATCGGCGAGCAGTTTGTTTTCTTGTTTGACGCGTGAGATTTCTGCGGTAAGGTGTTTATTCTCTCTTTCCAGCTCAATCGGCCGACTGGCTAAATCTTGCAACTTAATATTTTCTTTCAACAATCGAGCATTTTCTTTTTCAAACTGATTCAGCTGTTGCTGTAAATTTTTATTGGTTTTAGTTGAAGATGATGAGCTGGCACGCAGCGCTTTATTTTCAGTCTCAAGAGATTCAGCCTTGCGAACCGCATCCGCCAATAACAATTTGGCCGTCGGGGTTTTGCTCAAATACCAGCTTCTCACCCAACCCTCCGTCCCGCCATCGGTTCTCACCTTGGAAAAATCAGTACCATCAGCCTCTTCCAGCAATTCCAGTCGAGTCCCCGAGGACAAGGACTTTAAAATCTTGTACTCACTGCCTTGGCCTGCCCTGAGCGTAATAATAAGTTCATCATTCACATAGCGGGTTGACCCGGCAGCAAGCACCTCAACAGCAAACAAAAGCCCCAACAATGAAACAACCGCCATACTGACTTGTGAAAACTTCATAACCAATCAACACCTAAAATTGTTATTAATCAATCTATTGAAACAATATCCTACCACTACCCATTAAAACCAGAAAGTGATAACCCAGCTGAAAACATGGGTTTTTATTTACGATTTTCACACATTATAGCAGCCACCATCTACCCTTAAGGGTTGTAATAAAACTGTCACAATTGCAAAGTATGATGCGCGACAAGCATAAGGAAACATGATCTATGGCCTCAGCACTTCCACCGATTGATTCCCCAGCCAGTCGACGTCATCGCCAGATGCGCCGCCTGAAGGACCAACTAGCCAAACATATGATTGGCTTTGGCGGCCTGGGTGTTATTGCGGCCGTCGCGCTCATTTTCATCTACCTGCTCTACGTGGTCTTTCCTCTATTTTTGCCCGGCAGCATGGAGATTGAAGCACGTTACCAGACACCTGCCGACAACAACAGTCAAACGCTATTGCTGGCCATGGAAGAACAGACTGAGATTGCAGTTCGTTTTGATGACAGCGGTAAATCGACTTTTTTCAGCACCAAAGATGGTTCTGTCATTGAGACCATTGAAGTAGAACTGCCCCCAGGGGCCGAAATCACCAGCTTCGCCGTGGCCACGCCACAAACACGTATTGCTGCCTATGGTCTCGATGACGGTTCGGTCGTGGTGGTGCGCCATAATTATAAGATCAGTTACCCTGACGACATTCGCACCATCACCCCGTTCATTGACTACCCTATGGGCGAAGACCCCATTGTCATTGACGAGCTGGAACGCCCCCTGACCCGGCTTGCCATTCAGGATGGTGAGGACATGGCCATGATTGTCGCTATGACCGACGATGGCGAACTACTGGTCAGTAGCGGCGAAAAAGAAGTCTCCTTTCTTGATGATGCGGTCAGTGTTGAAACAGAAACATTCAGCATTGCCAATGACCTTGGCAACTATAGCTACCTGCTACTCAGTAAAGAGATGGACATTATTTACCTGGCCAATAGCAAGGGCGACATAAGCGTTTATGACGTCACCGACGCAGAATACCCGGAACAGATTGAGGCACTCAATCTCAAAACCGACATCGTCAGTTTTGAATTTCTTACTGGGGATATTTCTCTGCTGGTGGGCAACAGCAAGGGGAATGTCAGTCAGTGGTTTCCGGTCAGGGATGATAACGGCACACCACGTCTCACCAAAATTCGTGAATTTTCGCTCGGTACCAGCGCAATCACAGGCATTGCTACTGAGCATGCACGCAAAGGCTTTTTTGCCATTGATAAAAACGGCCAGCTGGGAGTCTTCCACACCACTGCCGAAAAAACCATTTTCAAAGAAAAGCTGATAGACGTTGCGGCAACAACTGTTGCCATCGCTCCGCGTGCCAACGCCGCCATAATTGAAGACAAACAAGGCAACCTGACTTTCATCAGGCTGCACAACGAGCACCCGGGAGTGTCCTGGACATCTCTGTGGGGCGAGGTTTGGTACGAAAGCTATGCTGAACCGGATTATGTCTGGCAGTCTTCCTCCGCCAGTAATGACTTTGAAGCCAAATTCAGCCTCATTCCAATCTCTTTCGGTACCATCAAGGCCGCCTTCTATGCCATGCTGTTTGCCGTGCCACTGGCTATCTTTGGTGCCATCTACACCGCTTATTTCATGACACCGAAGATGCGCTCTGTGGTTAAACCCACCATTGAGATCATGGAGGCCCTGCCCACGGTTATCCTTGGCTTTCTGGCAGGCCTGTGGCTGGCTCCGATGCTGGAAGCCAATCTGCCGGCCATCCTCGCCATGATTTTGCTGCTGCCGCTATCGGTGATCGCTGCCAGCTATATCTGGCACTACATGCCACCCTATATTCGCAATACAGTGTCAGACGGCTGGTTGGCGGGTCTGCTGATCCCGCTGGTGATTCTGGTGGTGTGGATCTCTTTCAGCCTGAACCACCCCTTAGAGTCCCTGCTGTTCGGTGGCAATACCCAACAATGGCTGGATACCGAACTGGGGGTCAGTTTTGACCAGCGTAACTCTCTGGTAGTCGGTATTGCCATGGGGTTTGCTGTTATTCCTACCATTTTTTCAATCACCGAAGATGCCATCTTCGGCGTACCCAAACATCTCACCAACGGGTCACTGGCCTTGGGTGCCACCACCTGGCAAACCCTGACTCGCGTTGTTATCCTGACGGCCAGCCCAGGCATCTTCACCGCCGTCATGATCGGCTTTGGTCGTGCCGTGGGTGAAACCATGATTGTGCTGATGGCCACAGGTAACACTCCGGTAATGGATTTCAGTATCTTTCAGGGCATGCGCACGCTATCTGCCAATATCGCCGTGGAAATGCCCGAGTCCGAGGTCGACAGCACTCACTATCGCGTCCTGTTCCTGGCGGCGCTGGTGTTGTTTATGTTTACCTTCTTTTTTAACACGATCGCTGAGGTTGTTCGCCAGCGCCTACGTAAAAAATACGGTTCCCTCTGATGCGTATATGGATTAAAAGTGGTTCACCCTGGGTCTGGCTGACAGCCGCGTCTGTCAGTATCAGCATCATCATGGTCGTTGGTCTGCTCATGCTGATTGCCGCACGCGGGCTGGGGCATTTCTGGCCAGCTGATGTACACAACTTTGAGTATCGCGAAAGTGATGGCCAAACCATCAAGATCGCCGGTGAGATCCGTGATAGCGAAAGAGTCGCAACACAACAGATCATCGACAGCGGTGTCAAACTCGACAGCACAGAGCAGTGGACTACCCGCTACCTGATCAAAACCGGTAATCGCGAACTTTACGGTATTGACTTCCGTTCGTTGCTGGATCCATTGATCAGCCAACGCAGCCAGGACACCGAAGTAATGGTGCTTGAGCGCCGTGAATGGGGCAATTTTTATGGCATCCTAAAGCAGATCAAAGTGGATGGAAAGATCATCGCCGAGGGCAATGACAGCTGGGATGCCCTGCAAATGCAGATCACATCCAGCAGTGATGTTTATTCCACCATTCACGATATTGAACAAGGTGAGATTGGCTCGATCAACTACACCCTTGAGCGCCTGCGCCTCAAACAACGTAGTCTTGAATTAAGGGGTGAAGACAGCCCTGAAGCACTGGGTAAAATTGAGGAAGAACGGCAGTCACTACAAAGCGAATACAAACTCTTTCAGAAAGAACTGAAGACGCACTACACAGAACTTAATCGTGCCTCGCTGGTGGCTGAAACCATTGAAGGCAAAACCGTTGAGATTGCCATATCCAAAGTAGTGCTGGCCTATCGACCCAATGGCATGACGATATTCGACAAGATCGGTTTCTATATCCATAAGCTTTGGGAATTCGTCAGTGACGAGCCCCGTGAAGCCAATACTGAAGGTGGCATCTTTCCGGCTATCTTTGGCACCGTAATGATGGTCATCATCATGGCCATTCTGGTGACACCATTCGGTGTCATCGCAGCGATCTATCTGCGCGAATACGCCAAACAAGGCCCGGTTATTCGCATGATCAGAATTGCGGTCAACAATCTCGCCGGTGTGCCGTCAATCGTTTACGGCGTATTCGGTCTGGGGTTTTTCGTCTATTTTCTCGGCGGCAATATTGACCAGTTGTTCTTTCCAGAAGCCCTGCCAGCACCGACCTTTGGTACACCGGGTCTGATGTGGGCCTCCATCACCCTGGCCCTGTTAACCGTGCCAGTGGTTATCGTCTCCACCGAAGAAGGCCTGTCTCGTATTCCAAAATCAATTCGCGAAGGCAGCCTGGCGCTTGGGGCTACCAAGGCTGAGACCTTGTGGCGCACCATCATCCCCATGACCAGCCCAGCCATCATGACCGGACTGATCCTCGCGGTGGCTCGCGCTGCCGGTGAGGTGGCACCACTGATGTTGGTGGGGGTAGTAAAGCTGGCCCCCACCCTGCCACTAGACGATGACTTTCCGTACCTACACCTGGACAGAAAGTTCATGCATCTTGGCTTTCACATCTATGATGTTGGCTTTCAGAGCCCGAATGTAGAGGCCGCACGCCCCCTGGTTTATGCCACAGCCCTGCTGCTGGTATTGATAATTATCGCGCTTAACCTGACGGCAATTGCCATCCGTAATCGTCTGCGCGAAAAATACAAATCACTTGAACATTAAGCCAGACTGCAAAAAAGATTAAACAAGAGACTATTATAATGAGCGATTCATCAGCCCCAATGACCCACGGCGTTAACATTGACGCTCTTAAGTCAAAACAGTCAAACACAGTAACTGATGTGACTGAAACAGCCCTGACTGTCAAAGACCTGAAGCTCTTTTACAGCGAAAAACAAGCGCTCAATGGCATTAACATGACCATTCCCAAGAAGCGCGTCACCGCCTTTATCGGTCCCAGTGGTTGTGGCAAATCAACCCTGCTGCGTTGTTTCAACCGTATGAATGATCTGGTTGATGACGTCCGCATCGAAGGCCAAATCTTGCTGCATGATCAAGATATTTACCATCGCGATGTCGATATCGCCGCGCTACGTCGTCAGGTGGGTATGGTGTTTCAGAAACCCAACCCATTCCCCAAGTCTATCTATGAAAATGTCGCCTATGGCCTGCGTCTGATGGGAGTAAAAGACCGTCGAACCCTGGATGAAATTGTAGAGAATTCACTACGTGGTGCCGCGCTGTGGGACGAAGTCAAAGACCGCCTGCATGACAGCGCCTTTGGGCTGTCTGGTGGTCAGCAGCAACGCCTGGTCATCGCCCGTGCCATTGCTATCGAGCCAGAGGTACTGCTACTGGACGAACCTGCCTCGGCACTTGACCCGATTTCAACCCTCAAAATCGAGGAGCTTATCTACGAACTCAAGTCTAAATTCACTATCGTTATCGTTACCCACAACATGCAACAGGCCGCACGTGTCTCTGACTATACTGCCTTCATGTACATGGGTGACCTGGTCGAATTGTCAGACACAGATACACTTTTCACTAATCCAAAACAAAAACAGACCGAAGATTACATCACCGGTCGCTACGGATAAACGGAGCCAAACATGGACAAGACAAATCAGCCACACCACATTTCACAGCAGTTTGATGTCGAACTGGAAAATCTGCGCAACCGGGTTTTTGCCATGGGTGGCCTGGTCGAAGAACAGCTCAAAAAGGCCGTCACAGCACTATCAGAGGGCGACACCAACTTGGCAGAAGAAGTCAAAAAAGGTGACCTGCAAGTCAATGCCATGGAAATTGAGATTGATGAGGAGTGCACCCACATCATTGCCAGACGCCAGCCCACCGCCAGCGACCTGCGTCTGGTCATGGCGGTTATCAAAACCATTACCGATCTGGAGCGGATGGGCGATCAGGCTGAAAAGGTGGCGCGTATGGGGATTGACCTGGCGGAAATGGAACGGCCCCGCAACGGTTACCTGGAGATTGAATCACTCGGCAATCACGTTCAAATCATGATCAGTGGCGCTCTCGATGCCTTTGTACGCATGGATGCCGAAGCCGCAGTAAAAATTGCAAAAATGGATCTTAAGGTTGACCACGAATATGAATCCATTATGCGTCAAAATATCACCTTCATGATGGAAGACCCGCGCTCTATCAAACGTGTTCTGGGGGCCACCTGGGCAGCACGAGCACTGGAACGGATTGGTGATCATGCCAAGAATATTTGTGAATACGTCATCTACCTTGTCAAAGGAAAAGATGTGCGCCACACCAGCCTGGAGCAGTTGGAAAAAGAAGTGACAAACAACTAGGAGATGGCTAGCTCACAGGAGCAGAATAAGCTCCTTCACAAAGAGCAATTAAACCCCATACCCCTTGGCATCGGGGTCTAGCCCGTCTGGCATTTTCTCCAGACGCTTGACCCCGGTTTCCAGACTGCCATCTTCATGCAGGCGAAACCAACGATAACCCGCCGCTAGATAATCCAACTCAAATTCATCCACATTCGGTTTAAACTGAATACACGTGGAAGGTGTGCTTAATAGTCGCACACCGGCACGAACCTCACTGAATTCCTGATGCACATGCCCCCAGACCAAAGCCTTGACCTGCGGGTAGGCGGCCATCACTTCAAACAGTTTATCGGCATTATCCAGCCCCAGTGGGTCCAGCCACTTGCAGTCAACCGGTACCGGGTTATGATGCAAAAAGATGATTCCATGGCGTTCGCCCGCCTGACCCAGGCACTGTTCCAGCCAAGCCAGTTCTTGCTCACCCAAATGCCCTTGAACCTGCCCTGACACCTGGGAGTTGAGCATAAGCACCTGCCAGTTACCCAGCAAAATCTGTTTCTCACAGCTAATCGGCCCCTGCCTGAACTCTGTTTGCATAAAAGCAAAGTCATCATGATTGCCCGGGATTAAATGAACAGGGGCATTTAAACTTTGCAGTGACCGGCGCAGATTTTTATACCCCTGCTCAGATTCATCATGCACCAGGTCGCCAGTCAGCAAGGCCAGATCCATAGGCTGCTTAACAACCTCAGCGACCACCGCCTCAAACGATTGGTAGCTATTGACGCCATACAAACCTTCAGACGTATCTGCATAAAGATGCGGATCAGTTAACTGAACTAACTCGATTACTTTGCCTTGATTCGTCACATTAAGCTTCTGTTGTTTTTTTACTTTTTACAGCCACATTATCACGCAGATAAACGGGTATTGCCTGTTCAGCCGAAACCGTTTCACCCCTTTCAACAGCATGTTGCGCCAGCACGGCCACCTCTTCCGCCCTGGCCAGCCAAGCCATGTCGTCATCATTAATTGGCAACGAAAACCTGTCTGTCAAACTATCGGCATAGACCTGCCAACCATTACCCATACCATGCCACTGCACATCGACTTCAAGTCGCTCTGGCACAAATTCAGGCCGACAGACAATTTCATCTGACAGCAACGATACCACCCCTTGCTTTATCTGATAAGCGCCCCAATAGACCTCACCCATGCGAGCATCAACAGCGCACAATATGGCTTGATAGCCCTTGTGTCGAAAGCCTGCCTGGGCAAGAGCTGCAAGACTTGATACCGGCACAACGGGCAGGTCGGCACCAAAGGCAATACCCTGCGCCACACTGGTCGCTATGCGCACACCGGTGAAGGCGCCCGGCCCTCGACCAAAGGCAACAGCACTGAGTTGAGATGGACTCAAACCTGCCTCAGCCATCAATTCATCAATCATCGTCAAGATCAGGTCGCCGTGACCGCGCGGTGCGACCTGGTAACGCTGCTGTATTTCGCCACGGCAAAGTAATGCGGCTGAACAGGCTTGTGTCGATGTTTCAATTGCCAGAATATTCAAATAGAGTTCCAAAACTTGTGCTTAGAGAGCTTTGCACGATACAGGCGCGAAAGAAAAATGAGCTAATATTTTTCTGATTGAGGCAGAAAATGCAGTTAATAGCGAACTATTGACAAGTTTTCTAACGAAAAGCAGGAGAATATTAGCCATTTTTACTCGTGATTGTGTCGTGCAAAGGCCTCACAAAGCCGCTTACTGTCTCAACGACCAGACAGGTTGATCAAGCTCATCTATCAAGCCATGACTCAACAACCATAACCGGGCATCCTCAGCATCCTGCTCAAACCATGCCCGGGCCGAGCCAAGGCGATAGCTGTAGCCCCATTCATCCATATCAGCAAACATGCGACTGCGACCGCACTCCGGAATCTGATCTGACAATATGATTTGAATATAATTGACCCCGTTTTCCTCGTCGTAACCACCACCGGCATCCGTGTGCAGACCATCCCGGCGCGACTGGTCCATGCAGATGTAATGACAGGCCTCATGCATGGCCGAATGCAGTGGTGTATCAACCCTGACTAGCAGACGATTGGCAATCAAACCGGCCTCGCTGTCACCCCAAAAGCTGCCGGGGATTTCAGCGCCACCGGCAACCCACTCCAGCACCATGCCATAGCGGTCCAGCAAACCACTCAAATCCGTCGCATCGATCTCACCACACATCAAAACCATTCGTCTACCCACTTTTTATATCCAAGCCGCCATTTTACCCCCGCAATCAGCACTGGCAACTGGACAAATCCAGCCCCATCCTGCATATTTCGGGGTTGATTTTGCTATATAGAATATGTGAGGTTTTGATGTCTGAGTCATGGGATAAAAAAGAGAGTGGTGGTGACAGCTGGGGTCTGCCTGAGGGTATGGACCCGATGCGCGTCATGCAGGTTGCCTCGGGCTATTGGCAGTCTTGCGCCTTGCACGCCGCTAATCGTTTGGACATTTTCAATCGTCTGGATGGTCAGGCCAAAGACCTGGATACCCTGGCCACGGAAGCCGACGCCGATAAACGCTGCCTTGGCGCTCTGCTCAGCGCACTGGTTTCCATGGATTTTCTTGACCGAGACGGCGACGTTTTCAAAAACAATCAGTTTGGCCAGACCTTTCTCACCAACTCCAGCAAGTTTTACCAGGGCGGCATTGTCTACATGTTTGAAAACTGGTACGAAGCCTGGGGCGGACTCTACGACACAGTCAAGACCGGCACACCATCGGCACTGATGCATCAGGAGTATTCCGACCAGGAAACCCAGGACTACATGATGGGTATGCACAATCGCGCCTTGTCACAGGCCGACGTGCTCACCAGCCTGTTTGACCTCAGCGGCAAAAAACAGTTGATGGATGTCGGCTGTGGCCCATCCACCTTTGCCATCAAATTCTGTGAAAAATATGACGGCCTCAATGCCGTCGCCATGGATAGAGAGCAAACCCTCAAAATAGCCAAAGGCATCGTTGACCAATATGGTATGCAGGACAGGGTTGAATTGCGTCCAGGCGATTACAACACCGATTCCCTCGGCGAAGGCAACGATGCCATGCTGCTCTCGTCCATGACCAACCAGGAGTCGCCGGAGAACATCAAAAAACTGCTGCAAAAATGCTATGACTCCATGAACAGCGATGGTGTCATCATGATTCAGGAACAGCTGCTGCACGCAGATAAAAAAGGCCCGCAACTGGCCGCCCTGATCGGCGTCAACCAGATCATCAATACGGTTGGTGGTTCATCCTATTCAACCGCCGAGATGGAAGATATCCTGCGCCAAGTAGGATTCGTCGATATTAAATCTGAGCAAATGGCGGCACCAAGCCCGTTTATTATGGTTAGCGGTTACAAACGTTAATCACCGCAATTCGGGTAACAAAAAACCGCCACTGATAAAATTGGCGGTTTTTTTATGCCCGCTCGAAATCAGAAATGCATCACTGCCCAACTGTCTTGCCCAGATCAGCACAAGGAAGATAGACCAAAAAACCAACCCCGCCACCTGAGCGGTTCTCTGACTCCAGATAACCCTTGTTGTGGTGAATAATTCCATACGCTTCAGCCAAACCAGCAGATTGTTCAGCAACACCCTCATGAGAAGTATAAGAGCCATTAAAAATATCGACCTGCCTGAATGGTTTTATCTGCGGGCAATCACTCGACATGCTCAACACCACGTATTCACCAGCAGCCAGGCCCGCTTTATTTGCCACCTGTGGTTGCGTCAGGTTTTTATTACTAAGAGATATTTCAATACGGCCATTTTGGAAACCATTTCAAATTTTTCCAGCTGCTGCAGGCGCTGACTGCGAGAATTTTCGTAAGGCTCAAAACCATTGCCTTTCATCTCTCGCCAGGCCATGGCCCAACCGCCAAAAGAGGTTTCATCCACAGCGGCGAATGTTTTATCCTTTAGGTCATTAAGGGATTGAATATCGTTACGCCCGATAGCGGTGAAAATCACGCCAGCAAACGTTGATAGCGACTCTTTTTCATTCAGGCGGCTGTTAAGACTCAGGACAGCATTAACACCATATTCACTTTCCATATCAACAAAACTGACTGGGTTGGTGAGAAGAAAATCTATTTTTCGCGCTTTGACAGCTACATCAATCTGGTGAAGGTCAAGAGGAACAATCTTGAATTTATAGGCGGGGATACGAGCTTGCAGATATTCAGCCGTGGCCGGCCAACGCTGCATGGTCAGGACTTCGTTACCTTTGGTCAAGACACCAATCCTAACCGGGGTGGAATCGACCGCCCGCGCCACAGCACTGATAACCACGACAGCAACAATCAACAGGCCACAGCAAAATCGTTTTATAGCGGCAAAGCGATTAACCATACACGCACAACCCTTTTGCTTATATTTAGCATGGTATTACATGAATATAATTATTAGCAGCCACTAATTAATATTTAAAGTCGCCCACGCCTGTCCTGCAACAGGAAGCCATTCAAATCATTGGCAAAATCCCGACCAATGGCCAACACCTTAAATAACTCCCCCATTTCATTCGGCAAGGTGAGTTTTTTGACCTGCTGGGTCACCTCCATATAGGTACGCACATCAGTCTGATCCTGTTGCGCCAGCAGCTCACCCAGACCCGTGGCCAACAGAAACTGAGCCTGAGACGTGTAACCCATCACATCCAGACCGGCATCATGGGCCGCCTGTGCCAGGGCAGTGAAATCCACATGAGCCGTAATGTCCTGCAACCCTGCCAGGACCAAGGGATCACCGTGGGCACGATGACGGTAGTGACACATCAGAGTACCCGTGGTGCGATCGGCGTGGTAAAACTCATGCTGCGGAAAACCGTAATCAATGATCAGGGCAACCCCCTTTTCCAGTATTGCCGCCAGGCTGTTAATCCAGGCCGTCTGCGCCAAGTTGATCTCGGTCAGATAACCGGGGCAAAACACCTCGTCACCCAGCTCATCGGTTAAGGCATTAATACGTTGCTGCAAGACTGGCGATTGCAGCGGCTTGTCCTGCCAGACAAAATCACGACCATTGTGCCCCACCAGGCGCTCTTCCAGCCCCGCCTCTTTAAACAACAGCAGATGCACTGGCATGGCATCTACCACCTCATTGGCCAGAATCACCCCTTGGAAGCCGGACTCCGGCAGGCCATCCAGCCAGCAGACCCGCGCCAGCAAATGCGGTGCGCGCTGGGTAATGGTTTGTTGCTGACGCTGTTTCAGGTCAGGACTCAGCTCGAGGATAAAATATTGTCCAGGCAATGAATCGAGCCGCTCCAGCTCCAACAACACCTCACTGGCCATAGCACCGGTGCCAGCGCCAAACTCCAGGATGTCTCCAAAACCAATCTCCGCCAGCACCTGCTGGCATTGCCGCGCCAGACACTGGGAAAACAGCGCGGATATCTCCGGTGCAGTAACAAAATCGCCACCTTCACCAAACTTGCGCGCCCCGGCGCTGTAATACCCCAGACCGGGCTGATACAGGGCCATGCCCATAAACCGGGCAAAATCGATGGCACCACCGGCGACATCGATTTGTCGACGAATTTCTGTTTTGAGTTGCTCACTGTGTTGTTGCGCCAACGCATCCGGCGTGGGCAAATCTATGGCTGCTTGCTGCATCAAAATTCCTGTTTACTAAACAATCAGTTAAAGTGTGCACAGTCTATCGGAAATGGATCTGAAACTCGATGAATGCAAAGCCAAAGGTCGCCCTGATCACCGGTGCCGCCCACCGCATTGGTGCCGAAATGACGCGGCAGTTACATAGCACCGGTTTGAACATAGCCCTGCACTACCGCCACTCACAACAAAGCGCTGAGGCACTGGCTACAGAGCTAAATGGCAGGCGCCCGGACTCTGTAGTTTTGATCCAGGCAGACCTGCTGGAAACAACGACCCTGCCGGAAATCATCGCCCAGGCCTGCAAACCCTGGCAACGACTGGATGTGTTAATCAACAATGCCTCCACATTTTATCCCACTGAGATTGGTACTGCCACAGAGCGGGACTGGGATGATCTAATTGGCAGCAACCTGAAGGCACCGTTTTTTCTGGCTCAGGCAGCGGCGGAAGAATTAACCAAACAACACGGCTGCATTATCAACATCATCGACATCCATTCGCAGCGGCCAATGAAAGGCTACCCCATCTATAGCGCTGCCAAGGCTGGCCTGGCGATGCTAACCATGTCACTGGCGCGGGAACTGGGGCCGAATGTGCGTGTTAACGGCGTTGCCCCCGGTGCCATTCTTTGGCCGGAGCATGAGATGGCCGATCAGGCCAAGGGGGAAATCATCGACCGCACCGCCCTCAAACGCCAGGGCAGCGCGGCAGACATTGCCAAGGCCGTCCTGTTTCTGATTCGCGATGCCGATTACATCAGCGGCCAGATTATCAATGTCGATGGTGGCCGTACACTGAGTTTCTAGCGGCCTGTTTGGAAAGATCAAATAAACGCCAGCGGGTCAATGCCCACCTTTTGCGCTGAAACGGATTCAACAATGACAATGGAATCTGCCGCCGCCAAATCCATATCCTCCAGCAACGGATAACGACCATTGCGTTCATTAAAGACCAGCCGCACCCTGGGGCGCAACAGGTGTGCTTCGTCCTGCTCCATCACCACGGCAATCATTTCCGAACTCAATCGCACCAGGGTGCCCACCGGATAAATACCCACACAGCGAACAAACTGGTGCGCCAGCTCTTCACCAAAATGGTCCGGGCTCCACTCCAGCAATTTACCCAAGGCATAGGTTGGCTCCCAGGCCTGCTTGTAACAACGGTTAGAGATCAGCGCATCATAGACATCCGCAATGGCTGACATCCGCCCCACTTCACTCAGACCATCGCCACGCAAACCAAACGGATAACCGCTGCCATCAACACGCTCATGGTGTTGCATCACCACGCTCATCGAAACATCACTCAGCCAGCCAAAACCGGCCAGTTGCTCAGCCCCTAGTTCCACATGCTGTTTCATCTCGGCAAACTCGTCGGTGGTCAGCGGCCCCGGTTTGCTAAGCAATTCAGGCGACACCCGCGTCTTGCCCAGGTCATGCATCAATGCCCCTGTGGCTATTTGCCGTATTGTCTCGTCGTCATAACCCATGGTTTGAGCAAACACAGTCATCAACACACAGACACCAATGGAATGCATGTAGGTGTATTGATCCACCGTCTTGATCCGCGCCAGGGTAAGCAGCGCATCCTTGTTGCGCAACACCGATGCACTGATGCTGTCGACCACTTCATCTACAGCCGTGCTTTCTATTTTATGGCCCAAACGAGCATTCCGCATAACCAGGCGCATTGCCTTGTTGGCCTCATAGACAACCAGCTTTGCCTGCACCAGCTCCGACTCAAAACTGGCCTGTTTATCCAGGCCCGGCAACTCATCCGCCAGCAGCTGTTCAGTGTCGCTTATTTCCTGCTGCACCACATCGATCGGCACAGCCACATCAAAATCCTGACCTCGTTCGGTATCAATATAAACATGCTTGATGCCAGCAGCAATGACCTCATCGACCGTTGCTTGTTTATCAAGCGCAAAACGGTTGCTGAAAAAGGGGTGTTTCATCCAGGCGGCATCAAGGTCATGAATATACATTCCGACCTTCAGATTCTGCGTGGCAATCTTTTTAATCATCTCCTGACCGCCCCCTTGGCCTGGTCAATACTGAAACATAACGAATGTATCGACTAGCCCCAGTCAAACTCAACCGGCCAAAGCGACTGGCTGTCTTTATCAAACGCCTGCCACATTGCCGCAATTGTCTGTTTGAACTGCGGATGCACCACCTCACCAGCAACCTCGGCCAAGGGCCACAACACAAAGGCATTTTTGCTGATCTCGTCACGCGGAATATTCAGCCTGCTGTCATTGATAATGACATCGCCGTACAACAACAGGTCAAGGTCAATGATGCGTGAACTAAACTTGGGCCCCTTGCGATCACGACCGTGGCCGTCTTCAATACGACGCAACTGCTCTGCAACCTCAGCAACATCATCAGCTGTTTCAAAACCAACCACCAGGTTGTAAAAATTGTCACCATCAAACCCCACTGCCTCGCTTTCATAGACCGTTGAAACCATGAGTTCGGGATAATGTTGACGCAGATCCAACATGGCCATTCGAATATTCACCGCCGGCTCGATATTGCTGCCAACACTAATGAAAACCCATGCCATCTAAACCATTTCCCCACGCTCAATAATCACCCCCACATCAACGGCGGCAGACACCGCTCCCTTCTTGTTGAGTCGCAACCGCACCCAGGGCACCGAAAATTCCTCACGAATAATAGCCACAACCCGCTCAGCCAGAGTCTCAACCAGCTCAAATTCGCTTTGCTCAACAAACTCGATCACCCGCTTGGAGACCGCTTTATAATTAAGGGTATCGTCAATATTGTCGGTTTCAGCAGCACGGCGAATATCCGTGCCCATTTCCAGATCAAGAATGACACTCTGCTTGATCTCCCGCTCCCAGTCATACACGCCGATAACCGTCTCGATCTTTAAATCACTTAAATAAATAATATCCATTTGCCCTTCTTTGATTCTGCTGACTCATCACGACAGATTGGGCAATCCAGCCCAACTGCCGTATCATTACGTCCCGTTTACGGCTTCATTTGAATCGAAATATTATGCTTGATATCAGCCTTGTTGTATTCGCCTATTTGCTTGGCTCAGTCTCTGCCGCCATTGTTACCTGCAAGGCAATGGGCCTGCCTGACCCCCGTTCAGAAGGCTCACGCAACCCGGGTGCCACCAACGTTTTACGTTTTGGTGGCAAAAAGGCAGCCGCCATCACCCTGTTTGGTGACATGCTCAAAGGCCTGCTACCGGTTTTGCTGGGACACGCTATCGGAGTGGATGAAAGCGTCCTGGCAGCCACCGCCATGGCCGCCTTTCTCGGCCACCTATACCCACTGTTTTTTGGCTTCAAAGGTGGCAAGGGCGTCGCAACCGCCTTCGGCGTTTTACTGGGCCTGGCCTGGCCGGTGGCATTGGCGGTGCTGGCCACCTGGCTGATCGTAGCCAAGGTCTTCAAGCTCTCATCCCTGGCCGCCCTGGCTGCGGCTGTTTTAACGCCGCTGTATACCTGGCAGCTGGCACCAGAGAATGTTTACATCAGCCTTAGCGTCGCCATTTCAATCTTGCTGTTATGGCGCCACCGCAGCAATATCCAACGCCTGCTGTCAGGTGAAGAAGGCAAGGTTTAAAATTGATCAGGCCACCTCAACCTTGAGCCAGCCGTCACCCATATCAACCACCTTGACCTGACTGCCAGCAGCACAATCCGGCCCCTGCACTGCCCAAATCACGCCATCAATATTGTGCGTGGTATGGCCATTTTCAACGCCATTTACCAGACTCATCACCTCACCAACATAGCTGCGATTTTTAAGAATATCCTGCTGCCGTTGAATCTTTTGCATCCGTTCCTGCAAATACGAACGACTCATCCAGACGAGTACGGCACTCAAAACCACAAAAAACAGACACTGCACAACAAAGCCAACATACGGAAAAAGACCACTCGCCGCCCCCACCAGCACCGCAGCCACACTGGCCGCCATAAACATAAACCGGCCATGCATCACTTCAATAATCAACAGCAACGACGCCACAGCAAACCAGAACCAGTGAAATCCAAACGCAGCAATATAATCCATTTCGGTTTCCGGCCGCTTAAACGACCACTCCTGTTAAAATAGGTTGAAGCGCAAGATTATAACCCTTGTCGGCGCTCAACCCATAGACGATATGCAACACAGCGACCTCACCCATTTACTCAACCGAATGTTTAAACATGCGCACCAAACTCATCAAGCTAATCCTGTTTGTTAGCGCCAGGCTACCACTGCGAATCAATCACCTGCTCGGCAATCTGCTGGGGCGACTGTTGATGCTGACAAACAACCAACAACGCCGCATCGCCAAGCGCAACCTGCAACGCTGCTTTGCCGGCCTCACCAGTAAACAACAACAGAAACTGTTACGCCGCAACATGCAGGAAACCGGCAAGCTCCTGCTTGAAAGTGGCCGGGTATGGCTAACAGACAAAGCCGGTTTTTATGCCATGGTGCAAGAGGTTCATGGCCAACAACACTTGCAACAGGCTCTGGCAAAAGGCAATGGCGTCATCCTGGCTATTCCGCACCTGGGCAACTGGGAGGTGGTTGGCCTCTACTGCTCTTCGCAACACACCATGACCAGTCTCTATCGTCCGCCACGGCTTGCCGGCATTGACAACCTGATTCGTCATGCCCGTGAACGCTTTGGAGCCAAACTTGTGCCTACTAATGCCAAGGGGGTCCGCGCCTTGTATCAGGCACTGTCTGCCAATGAGCTGGTGGCCATCCTGCCAGATCAAGACCCGCGCGACAAAGGCGGCCTGTTTGCCCCTTTCTTTGGCATTCAGGCCAACACTATGACCCTGCTGTCACGTCTGAGCCAAAAATCCAATGCCAGCGTATTGTGCTGTTATGCCGAACGCCTGCCTCGCGGGCGCGGTTTTGCCATCCACTTTCTACCCGCCGAGCCAGCGCTGTATGAGAAAGATGCGAGCACATCCGTCGCCACACTAAACCGGATGGTGGAACAGGCGATCCGCCAAATTCCGGAACAGTATCAATGGGGATATAAGCGCTTTCGCAGTCGTACGGAAGGGGAAGGAAATTTCTACAGCGACCTTTAAAACATTGCTTAACAGGCTGTTAATCATTGCGCCTGCTCTTCAGGCAACAAAAAAGCCTTACCGGAACCACCCGGCAAGGCTGACAACTACAGACAGGGATCTTCGACTGGATCGGTGATGGAACCAAAAACCTGCGTCATTGAACCACCCTGAATAATTTGCACAATCTGCGTAAAACCAAAGGTAAAACTAAAAAACTGACAGATTGCATTAGGATCACTGCTATTGGTATTACTCTGGGAGATATTCATATTACTGCTGGATAAAGAAAACGAATTATTGGTAAAACTGGTGGTGTTGTTGGTATTGGTGTTTGTCCAGTTGCTTTGCGCCAAGCTGTTGCCTGTCGCAAAAACAGAAATGGCTGCCACCAATGCCAAATGACGTATTTTCATAGCTATTACCTCCATGTAATCATTGAAATAGAACAAGTATAAATACTCTCTACACCATCGATTAAAGGCAATCTCACCCTGTTAGTCAATCATAAAGTCCGCTCAGGCCTATATTTTAAACGTTTCTTTGACTATTCATGCCGCAGAGCCTCTATCGGATCTAGCCGCGCCGCCTTACGCGCCGGGACATAACCAAACACCACCCCCACCACCACTGAAAAGACAAACGCCAGCAGAATGATACTACCGTCAAAGACCAGCGGTACCTGCAAGGCCTTGGTGATGAAGTAAGTCGCCAACAGGGCAAGCAAAATACCAATGACGCCGCCAACAGATGACAGCACCACCGCCTCAACCAGAAATTGACGCTGCACCTCTTTCTCCAGTGCACCGACAGCCAGACGAATACCGATCTCGCGTGTGCGCTCGGTAACAGATACCAACATGATATTCATAATGCCAATACCACCAACAATGAGACTGACAGCGGCCACAGCACCGAGCAATGAGGTCATGGTTTCGGTAGCGCCGGTCATGGTTCTGGCGATATCTTTCATATCAATAACGCTGAAATCATCTGCCTCGCCCGGGCCGATGTGGCGCCGTTCACGCATCAGCAATTCCACATCACGCTTTGCCTTGCTGGTGTCGTCGCGGGCGGAGAGATAGATAAGCCTGACCTTCTTTTGGCCGGAGATTAAGCGCCAGTGGGCACGTAACGACATCAACACCACATCATCCTGATCCGAGCCCATGGCCGACTGGCCTTTGCTGACCAGTAAACCAATGACTTCGCAAGCGACCTTACCAAGGCGAATGGTCTCACCGATAGAATCGAGATTGCCAAACAACTCCCGCTGCAACGTCGCACCCAACAGGCAAACCGCTGCCCCAGCACGCTGTTCACTGTCAGTGATGAATCGGCCCCGCGCCAGTCTCCAGTTGCGCACAATCAGGTAGTCGTTTTCCATGCCGGTAACACTGGTGGTCCAATTGTTGCTGCCATACACCACTGTGACTGCTTTGCTGGTAACGCCCGCAGCGGCAACAACGGCGGGGAGATCACGCCGCAAGGCCTCGGAGTCGGCTATTTCAAGTGGTTTGGCAGCCCCGCGGGAACCACTCACGAAGCGCTGGCCTGGACGCAAGATCAGCATATTGCTGCCCAGACTTTCGATCTGAGCGCTGATCTTGGCGCTCGTACCATTGCCTATAGTGACCATAATAATCACCGCAGCAACACCAATAATAATCCCCAACATGGTCAGGGACGAACGCAGCAGATTACGGCGAATCTCACGCAGGGCCAGCGACAGGGCACTCCACCACATCAGCGGGATGCCTCGTGCTGAACTGCGCCATCAAAAAAATGTACCGTTCGGTCTGCATAGGCAGCGATGTCGGCCTCGTGGGTGACCATGACAATGGTCAGGCCACGCGCCTGATTGAGTCGCACCAGCAATTCCATAATTTCGTGGCCACGGGCACTATCCAGATTGCCAGTGGGTTCGTCAGCCAACAACAGAGCCGGGTCAGTCACCAAAGCGCGGGCAATGGCAACGCGCTGTTGTTGGCCGCCGGAGAGTTCAGTTGGGGTATGAGCTGCGCGCCCCTCCAGCCCCACCGCTGCCAGAGCCGCCAGAGCCTTGGTTCGACGTTGGGCGCGGGGCATGCGGCGATAGACCAACGGCAATTCAACATTCTCCAGCGCACTGGTGCGCGCCAGCAGGTTGAAACCCTGAAAGACAAAACCAACAAAGTGACGCCGCAACAGGGCACGCTGATTGCGCGACAGGGTTTGCACCGGGCAGCCCTGAAAATCATATCCACCTTCGCTGGGGGTATCGAGAAAACCAAGGATATTCATACAGGTGGATTTGCCCGAGCCACTGGGGCCCATCATGGCAATAAACTCACCAGCGCTGACCCTGAGACTGACATTCCGCAATGCCTGTACCGCTGCCGCCCCCTTGCCGTAAATCTTACTTAAGTGCTCAAGTTCGATCATCAGTTTTTGCTGCTGGCATCGGTGATAACAGGCATACCAATCTGCAAATCACCACTCAGAACCTGCGTCACACGGCCATCACTGGCACCCGTTTCAATCTCAATGGCACGGGGCTGATTAGCTGCCAATAACCAGACCTGCTTGAGCGGCTTACCCTGCCGGGTTGAGCGGCCACGGCTGTCCCAACGCGGCATGAGCTGATCCATAGCTCCCGCTTTCTGTCTGGCTTGGGGTGTTGGCGGCGCAAAACGCAGCGCGGCATTTGGAATAAGCAGCGCGTCAGCGATCTGCTCAACAATGATATGCGCGGTAGCCGTCATACCGGGACGCAACAGCAAGGCCTCATTATTGAGCGCAAGCATGGTTTCATAGCTGACCACACCGCCTTCGCTAGAGGGGGCCAAGCGCACCTGGGTAATGCTGGCGGGAAAAACCTGATCACGGTAGGCATCCACCGTAAAGGTAGCGGCCTGCCCCTCTTTTACCTTGCCAATATCGGCCTCGTCCACCGTCACCCGCAGCTCCATCTGCGCCAGATTTTCTGCCAGCGTAAAGAGCACAGGTGCTTGCAGGGATGCGGCGACGGTCTGACCGGGTTCGATCTGGCGCTTGAGCACTATGCCATCAATGGGTGAGCGGATGATCGCCTTGGCCAGACGGGTTCGTTCAACATCCAGAGTGGCGCGGGCCTGTGAGACCTGAGCCTTGGCACTAGCTTCATCGGCCTTGGCCCGGGCGTAGGCGGCCTGGGCGGCATCCTGATCCTGCGGCGGACAAAGCCCCTTTACCGCCAGGGTCTGGCAGCGCGTTAGTTTAAGCTCGGTTTCCAACACCGTGGCGGCCGCCTGCAACACCCGGGCCTCGGCTACTTCCAGCGCCGCCTGGGTCTGAACCACCTTGGCCTGCTGTTCATCGGTGTTGAGGCGGGCCAACACCTGCCCTTGTTTGACCCGGTCGTTGAAGTCTACCAGTACACTTTCAATGATCCCTGACATTTCACTGCCAACATCCACCTGATTGAGCGGCTCCAGGGTGCCGGTGGCGGTCACCCGAATCGTGAGCTCACCACGCACCACCTCGCTAGTGACAAATTGCAGCGCGGCCTCGTCATTGGCGGCAAACAGACGAAACAAGGCCGCCCCAGCAAAGAGCAGCAATAAAATGATAATAATCAGCCCCCGGCGACGAGGCTTTTGCTGAGTCAATACCTGCTCGACGGTTGGTTGCGGCTGGTTCATACCGATATATCAATCCCTGATTTATTGTCCAACGCAAGGTGGCGACCTCGATTTTAAACGAGGTAAACCCCTGACCGCGCATAAAAACCGGCAGGGCTTAGCGGCAGATTAAACCGGCTTCTGCGCCACCAGCATCGCCTCATTCCTGAAACCCTTGCTGGCATCACCGTGTAAACCTTCTTCGCGATAGACCAGCACCTTAAAACCAGCAAAC
Organism: Gammaproteobacteria bacterium; assembly: GCA_024277755.1. GTDB lineage: Bacteria > Pseudomonadota > Gammaproteobacteria > Tenderiales > Tenderiaceae > Tenderia. The sequence continues at coordinate 22,429 of JAJRUN010000002.1, forward strand.
AGGCTCAACAGCTCGTTGTCTGCCAGACGAAAATCCATGTTACTCGGTCCGCCCTTACCCACCCGTGTCTGGCTAAAGGTCTGATAAAACACCAGACCACCCGGTTTGAGACAGTTGATAATGGCGGTAATGATGCTGCGATCGAGAAAGTGGCTCACCACCACCAAATCGTAATGACCCTGTTCAGGTGGCTGTTCCACCACATCGAGGGCAGTCGCCGAGACAGTTGCGCCGTCTGCCTCGGCGCGTTGGTTGACCTGTTCCACCGCCACCGGTGAAATATCCCAGGCATCCATTTTGAAACCCTGCCCGGCCAGAGCAAAGCTGTTTGCCGCCAAGCCGCAGGCCAGTTCCAGGCCAATCCCTGACTCAGGCAGAAGATGCAGATTTTCTCGCACTACCGCCGTTGCAGAGCTGATCTGCTGGCGATTTTTACTATAGATTCTGTCCCATTTTTCACGGCTTGCATTGGTCATAATTGGTTCACTCTTATTTGCGCCAGAAGGCTGGGGTTAACAGCACCAGCAGGGTAAAAATTTCCAGCCGGCCCAGCAACATGGCAAAACACAACACCCACTTGCCAACATCATTGACGCTGGTGTAATTCGAACCAACATCACCCAGCCCCGGCCCCAGGTTATTCATGCAGGCGGCAATGGCGGAAAAGGCGGTCACAAAATCCAGGCCGGTGGCCACCATAATCAGGGACATAACACAGAAACAAACCACATAGAGCGAAAAAAACCCCCACACCGCTTCAATGACCCGATCAGACAGCGCCTTGCTGCCAATCTTGACCGGAATCTGGGCACTGGGGTGCACCAGCCGCAGGATTTCGCGCCCCCCCTGCTTCATCAACATCACCACCCGGATCACCTTCATGCCGCCACCGGTAGAACCGGCACAACCACCAATAAAACTTAGCATCAGCAACATGATGGGCAGAAAGCCTGGCCAGGTATGATATTCCGCCACCGTAAAGCCAGCCGTGGTACCGATAGAAACCGTCTGAAACACACCGCGTAATATCGCCTGCCCTGCCGAATCAAAGGTGGCCGTCCAATACAGGTAGGCGGCCGTCACCAGCGATGCCAACAGCAAGACAGCGCTATAAACTTTAAACTCGGTATCAGCAAAATAGAATTTTGATGTCCGTGAACGCCAGGCCAAAAAATGCAGTGCAAAATTGACCCCGGATAAAAACATAAAAATAATCGCCACAATTTCGATCAGGGGTTGGTCGTTAAAGTAGCCCATGCTCAGGTCATGAGTAGAAAAACCACCAATCGCCACGGTTGAAAAAGCGTGGGCGAGGGCATCAAAACCGCTCATGCCTGCAGCCCAATAAGCCAGACCACAGCTGATTGTCAGAGTCAGGTAGATATACCAAAGCGCCTTGGCGGTTTCGGTAATCCGCGGCGTCAGCTTATTGTCCTTCATCGGCCCTGGTGTTTCGGCTCGATACAGCTGCATCCCGCCGATGCCCAGCATCGGCAGCACCGCCACTGCCAAAACAACAATCCCCATCCCCCCCAGCCATTGCAGTTGTTGACGATAATAAAGGATAGAACGGGGCAGATCATCCAGCCCTGAGATCACCGTTGCCCCGGTGGTGGTCAAGCCTGACATGGACTCAAAGATTGAATCGGTGATCGAAATACTGGGTTGCTCGGACAACAAAAATGGCAAGGCACCAAACACTGCCAATACCGTCCAGAACATCACCACCACGACAAAACCGTCACGAATACGCAGCTCGGCACGCTGCTGCCTGACAGGTAACCAGCAAATCGTGCCCGTAATCAGGGTAAGCAGAAAGGCCGAAACAAATGGCACCATGGTGTTTTCTGAATAGATCCACGATACCAGCACCGGTGGCAACATGGTAAAACTGAACAGCATCAGCAATAGACCGAGAATGCGCTGAATGACGAATAACTGCATCTTAGTTCTCTGCTTTTTACTCTTGGGAGCCTCTGGACAACTCTGTGGCGTCTGACACTTGCACTACAAAAAGATCACGCCGACCTGGAACAGCTTTTCAACCTCTCTGACGCGGCGTTTATCGATCAAAAACAGGATGACATGATCCTCTGCCTCTATCACCGTGTCATGATGAGCGATGATAACCTGTTTGCCACGCACAATTGCGCCAATATTAGCACCCGGTGGCAGCTTGATATTTTCGACACTGCGGCCAACCACCTTGGATGAACGTGAATCGCCGTGCGCCACCGCCTCAATCGCCTCGGCTGCACCGCGCCGCAGTGAATGCACTGCCGCTACATCACCACGCCGAACATGGGCCAACAGACTGCCAATCATAGCCTGATGCGGTGACACGGCAATATCAATATCACCACTTTCAACCAGATCAACATAAGAGGCACGATTGATCAGCGCCATGACTTTACGCGCCCCCAGGCGTTTGGCCAGCATGCAGGACAGGATGTTGGCCTCATCATCATTGGTGACCGCGCAAAAGACATCGGTGCTGGTGATATTTTCCTCCAGCAACAACTCTTCGTCGGCGGCATCCGCATGCAGAACAATGGTCTTATCCAGCTCTTCTGATATCTGCTTTGAACGACGCGCATTGTGATCGATCAATTTGACGTTGTAATCATTTTCCAGGGCCTGCGCCAGACCTTTACCAATGTTGCCACCACCGGCGATGATGATACGTTTGTTCGGTCTGTCCAGTCGTCGCAACTCACCCATCACGGTGCGAATATCCTGACGCGCGGCAATAAAGAAGACCTCATCGTCTGCCTCGATCACCGTGTCACCTTCAGGAATGATTGGGGTACCCTTGCGAAAAATCGCTGCCACCCGGGTCTCAACATTGGGCATATGCTCCTTGAGCAAGCTCAAGGCATGCCCCACCAGTGGGCCACCATAATAGGCCTTAACTGCCACCAGCTGCACCAGACCATCGGCAAAATCCAGCACCTGTAAAGCACCCGGATGAGCAATCAGCTTTTGCACATAGTCGATAATCACCTGTTCCGGACTGATCATCACATCCACCGGAATCGAATCATTACCAAACAGCTTGTCAAACCCGAGATAGTGACGCGAGCGGATCCGGGCAACCTTGGTCGGCGTGCGAAACAGGCTATGCGCTACCTGACAGGCAATCATATTGGTTTCATCGCTATTGGTGACCGCCAGTATCATGTCTGCATCTTCGGCGCCGGCACGTGACAACACATCAGGATAAGAGGCCTGACCATAGACGGTGCGAATATCGAGTCTGTCCTGCAAATCAAGCAACAGCTTTCTGTCCAGATCCACCATAGTGATGTCATTGGCCTCGCTGGCCAGATTGGCAGCAACAGATGAACCCACCTGACCGGCACCAAGAATTATTATTTTCATGTTTGTATAATCGCCATGTCGCGGCTAATGGAACAGGTCTTTTTCACTTGCTGCTCTCTTTTGGGTTAATCCCCAGCGCCTTCATCTTGCGATACAAATGCGTTCGCTCAATTCCTGCCAGCTTAGCCACCTGTGACACGTTGCCCGCCGTTATCCGCAACTGATGTTCAATATAGGTTTTTTCAAACTGTTCTCGTGCCTGCCTCAGCGGCAAGTCAAAATCAATCCCTGACCCCTGCTGTGTGACTGGCGACCGGGTTCCGAGAACGGCATTGACCTCATCAATCTCGATGGTTTCGCCTGCCCCCAGAATCAACAAGCGATGAACAATGCTTTTCAGCTCACGAACATTGCCTGGCCAGGCATAATTTCTCAAGCAATTTTGTGCCGCCACTGAAAAGGAGCGGTACGGCAGGGCATCACTATCGACAAAGAAATCAACGTAATAAGACAGCAGATCAGTAATATCCTCGCGGTGCTGCCGCAAGGCAGGAACAGTCACTGGCACCACATTGAGCAGATAAAACAGATCTTCACGAAAACGTCCCATGCGCATCTCTTCGTGCAGATCTTTATGACTCGAGGCAATCACGCGAATATCAATATTGACGACACTTGAGCCGCCAACACGAACAAACGACTGGCCTTGCAGGGCACTGGCCAGCCGCGTCTGCAAATCAAAGTCCATATCGGCCACCTCGTTCAAAAACAGGCTGCCACCATCGGCCTGTTCCAGCAACCCGTAACGCACCCTGTCGTCGCGCTCTTCGCCAAACAGCTCGACTACCGCATTGGCAGGTACGATGGTGGCAACACCTACCTCAACATACTCACCATCTCTGCGGTTACTCAGGTTGTGAATCAGGTGTGCAATCAGACGTTTACCAACCCCCGGCTCGCCCAACAACAGCACCCAGGCATCGGTGAGAGCCACTTTTTCTGCCTGGTCACGCAGGGTTGTCATCACCGGACTTTTGCCCAATGGCCGACCCAGCGGCTGAACCTGCCGACGCAGCCCCTGATTCTCACGCCGCAGGCTGTAGTCATCCAGCGCATGACGAATGGTCAGCAGCAGCTTCGCCATCGACAACGGTTTTTCCAGAAAATCGTAGGCTCCCAGACGGGTTGCCTCCACCGCCGTTTCTACCGTGCCGTGACCTGACATCACCACCACCGGCGGAGCCTGGTTATCACTTTCATGCCATTCTTTTAGCAGGCTGATGCCATCAATATCAGGCATCCAGACATCCAGCAAAATCAGATCAGGGCGACGCTCGATCAATGCCTGGCGCGCCTCTGCACCATTAGCGGCGACGCTGACAAGATACTGTTCGTCTTCAAGTATCTCTTTTATCAGCTCGCGGATATCCGGTTCATCATCCACCACCAATATATGAGCAGCGCTCATGCCGTTCCCCCAGTGTCTTTCAATATGTACTCACCCAAAACATCAGCCATTATTGTGTCCATCGTCTTTCCGCGCCGCTTTCAACGGCATGCGAATGGTAAACCGGGCACCACTTGTCTCAAGGCTTTCAGCCCAGATCACGCCATTGTGTTCCTCAACGATCTTTTTCACGATCGCCAAGCCCAAGCCACTGCCCTTGGCCTTTGAACTGATATAAGGTTCAAAAAGTTCGACCATCATATCATCGGAAATACCAACGCCATTATCTTCCACCAGCAGCTCAACAGCATGCACCGATAGTGACTCCAGCAGGCGACTTTCAACCCTGACCAGACTTGCTTCGTTTTCCTGCGATGCCTCAATGGCATTTTTCACCAGATTATGCAGCAACTGGCGCAGACGGCCATTATCCGCGTCGACCAGACCAACATGGGGGTCAAGCACAATCTCAAAATGCAGACCATGGTTTTCATTGTGATACAGCTCAAGCACCTCATTGACCACGGCATTAAAGTCCAAGGCCTGCAAACTCAATTTTGGCGTACGGGCATAATCGGAAAATGCCTTGACCATATCTTTCATGGTCTCAACCTGCTGGATGATGGTATGGGTCGACCGGTCTAATAACTTGCTATCGGCCTCACTCATCATAGGCAAATACCGATGCCGCAGACGTTCGGCCGAAAGCTGAATCGGTGTTAAAGGATTTTTAATTTCATGTGCCAGGCGTCTTGCCACCTCACCCCAGGCAGCATCACGCTGCGCCTGCAACAAGGTTGTCACATCATCAAACACCACCACATGCCCGGCATCCGGCTCGGGCAGAGCTGCACCACGACACATCAACAACTGTCGCCCCGCCGCACCAAACAAGGTGGCTTGCTCTTGCCAGCTTTCCGTTTGATTGTCGATGTGCGAATTAAGCATGCTGACAAACGCCTCCATATGCGAATAACGCTCGACAAGTTGATTCAAACCCAAGCCAACACAAGGACGCATGTCACTGCCTAAAATCTGTTCAGCGGCGTGATTAGCCGTGCGCAACACTCCTTGCTGATTAAAGGTCATGACACCCGATGAGAGATGCCCCAACACCGTTTCCAGATAGAGCTTCTGATTTTCCAGACCTTGCTGGCTGCGACGAGCCTCTTCCTGCGCCCGTGCAATACGCCCCATCATGGTATTGAATGACTTGATCAAAAAGCCCAGCTCATCGTTTGGCGTGGCCGTTAATGGCAGGCGACGATGATAATCCCCCTTGGCAACCGCACGGGTGCCGATGGCAAGCACCCTGATGGGGGCCACCAGACGACGCGCCAAAAAGAAGGCTGCCCAGACAGCGGTAAAAATACTCAGCAATAAAATAATCGAAAGCGTTAGGGTAAAACTGAATTTCAACGGCCCACTCAAAAACGTCAGCTGTTCGTGCTGGGTATAGGCCGCCTGCACGCTGTCCACCAATTCATTGATACCGACAGGCACTGGGTACAAGGCCTGCAACACACGGGGGTTAAGGAAAAACTCACTGGCCGGCACGTTCACCACCAGGCGAGCATAAAGATTACCTTCTGCGGGATCAAAACCGACGTATGCCAGCCCCGTCTCCACTTGCGACAAGATAATCCGGTCAACCGGCACTGGCGACAACTTGGTGGCGTCATCACTGCTAAAACCGATAACCCGGCCATTGACTGTCATCAATGCCACCTCAAAAGCACCGATCTGATGACGCATATCATTCAGCGATAGCACCAATGCCTCTGGTGGCAAATCACTCACGGTCTCAGCCACATATTCCGCTTGGCGCATCATGTCACGCATGCGCCAGTCCAGGGCCGTGCGACTCAGGTTAAGCGCGTCATCCAACGCTTTTTCAACCCGGACATCAAACCAGCTGTCGATGCCGTGACGGACAAAACCCAGCGAAAAATAATACAATACAGACACCGGCCCCACCGCCAGCACCACAAACAGCACCACCAAGCGCACGGTGAGCCGGGAGCCAGTCGCATGATTACGATACTGGCGAATCAAGCGGCCAACATTGGCAATAATCAACCCTGCCAGCACCAGCAACTCCAGCACGTTGACCACTAACAGGGGGATGTAGAGACGATTAAACTGCTCGGAGTTCTGTGTCGCACTACTCATCAAATACAACGAACCCAACAACAGGCCAATCAACAAAAAGATTGGTGCCTGGCCGGAAAACGCCCGTCTTATGGCAGTAATGGCCACGAATACCAGCGACTAATAAGATGCCAGTCACCGCTAACGTAAGACATCAAACGCAACGGCACAGGAAAACTACTACGATCAACTGCAATGCGAATTTCACCGATATAACTGGCCTCCGGCTCAAGCAGACTGTAATCCAGCAATGGGAATTCACGCAACGCCGCCATCACTGCCAACAGTGACTCAAGCGTGGGAAACTGAAAGACAAGATCGCTGTTCAGATTGTTGAGAACATAGTGATTGGTCAAAGGCTGGTAGGAAATCCGATAGCGCTGCTCAAGAGCCGCCACCTGTTTCGCCCAAAGATATTTCCGCTGTTTAACAACCTCGATTTCGATCATGAGATTGAGCGAGATACCATTTTGCAATGCATCAACCAGTTGATCGCTAAGCCTCAGTTCAAACAAAGCATCCAGACGCACCACACCATCAACCAAGGTCGACTCAGCCGTCAACACCGCGAAACCAGGGTCAACCGCCTCAGGCGCAACAGACTCTTCTGTCCATGCCGGTGACGCAACAAGACACAGCATCGCCGCTAGCCAGCACCCAATTATGCGCGTGCATCCCATTTCAATGATTACCCTGGGATTTCCTTTTTATGCAGAGCGGCATAATAAAAACCATCCATCCCTGCTTGCCCCGGCAAAATCTGACGCCCAAATGTCTGCGCCAGCCCCCACTCTGCTTCAATTGGCAGATGCTCGGCATCCGCCTGTTCGGTACAAAAACGCCTCAGCTGACGCACATTTTCCTGCGGCAACACCGAACATGTAACGTACAGCAGCATACCGCCAGGCTTTAACAAGGGCCACAGGGCACGCAGAATTTGTCCTTGCAATATAACAAGCGGGTCAATATCCGAGGCACGGCGCAACAATTTGATATCGGGATGGCGACGAATCACCCCCGCTGCCGAACAAGGTGCATCCAACATAATCCGATCAAACAAACGGCCATCCCACCATTGATCCGGCTGACTGGCATCGGCGCACAATACGGTGGCCGACAGCTGCAGACGCTCAAGATTTTGCTTAACCCGTTCAAGCCGGGCGGCATCTTGATCCAACGCAATCATCTCAGCCAATTGTGGTTGCCGCTCCAGCACATGGGCCGTTTTACCACCAGGAGCAGCACAAGCATCAAGAATCCGCTCACCTGGCTGGGCATTCAGCAAACCCGCCGCCAGCTGAGCCGCGGCATCCTGCACCGAAAACTGACCATCGGCAAAACCCGGCAGCGCTTCAACATCTGCGGCAGCAGCCAAGACTACACCTGCGTCGGAATAAGGCAGTTCACTGGCCTGGCAACCAACCGCTTCAAGCTGGGCAATATATTCTGCACGCTGTTGCCGCTGGCAATTAACACGCAAATACATTGGTGGATGCTGATTATTGGCATCAAGCACTGCCTGCCAGTCATCCGGATAGGCCGCCCGCAACTTGCCGACCAACCAATCAGGATGGGCATATTTCACTAACGGATCTAAATCCAGCTCGGTAAACGCTGCCTCATCCATACGCTGAACACCACGCAGCACAGCATTCACCAGAGCACGTGCCCAAGGCTTTTTCAGGGCCTTGGTGGCAGATACGGTTTCCGACACTGCGGCATGGTCAGGCACACGCAGATAAAGCATCTGATACAAACCAACAAATATCAGACAACGAACATCCGTATCTTTGGCCTTGAAGGGTTTGCGCAACAATTGCGCTGCAATAGCATCCAAACGGCCAAACCAGCGCGCCACACCAAAACAAATCTCTTGCAATAAAGCTCTGTCCCTATCTGCCACCTTGCCCTGCCAGTGCGGCAAAACAGTGGTTAAAGAACGTCCCTGACGGATGACTTCATCAAGTGCCTTGGCGGCGGCTACGCGAGCATCCATAGTCATTAAAAGTGTCTTGAGTTAGATTTCAGCAACTGAACCCAGCCGTAAACCTGGCTGTTTCAGCTCCTTACGTGAGTTAAGCAGATCAACAACGGCTATTGCCTTACCCCCTGGCAACTGCGCTATCTGAATCCGCAACACACCATCACCGCAGGCAACATCAATGCCCTGCTTATCGGCCTTGAGCACACTGCCCGGCGGCTGATCCGTCGTCGCGCCATCCACAGCATGGGCCAGCCAGATACGCAGCATCTGCTCAGAAAACTCAGTTTGCGCCACCGGCCAGGGATTAAAACCATGCACCAGACGCTCAATATCAATGGCAGGACGCTGCCAGTCGATCAATGCCTCGGCCTTGGAAAGTTTAGCCGCATAATTGGAGAGGCTGTCATCCTGTGGTTCTGGCCGAGTCAGGCCATCACTCAACTGATCCAGCACCTCAATGGCCGCTGCGGCCCCCATCTCAGCCAAACGATCATGCAAGGTCTGGGCAGTATCATCACGTTCGATCGGGCAGATGCGTTTCAGCAACATATTCCCCGTATCCAGCCCTTCATCCATCTGCATGATGGTAACCCCGGTCTCGGCATCACCCGCCAGAATAGCCCGTTGAATAGGGGCTGCCCCGCGCCAGCGCGGCAACAGAGAGGCATGAATATTAATACAGCCCAGTCGAGGTGCGTCTAACACTGGCACGGGTAGCAACAAACCGTAAGCCACCACCACCATTACATCAGCGCCAAGACCAGCAACCTGTTGTTGTGCATCCGCATCTTTCAAACTAACCGGCTGATAGACATCAATGCCATGTTCCAAGGCCAGTTGTTTGACCGGGCCAGGTGTCAGCTTACGGCCTCGCCCGGCGGGACGATCCGGCTGGGTATAGACCGCCACCACCTGGTGCTGTGACTGCAACAATGACTTAAGCGCTTCAGCGGCAAAGTCTGGCGTGCCAGCAAAGATTACTTTCAACGGTTTGGACATTGGCATTCCGAAATTGGGAGGAGATAAAATTAAAACGTTTGGCGGCGCTGTTTTTCCATCTTTTTACGAATTCGCTGACGCTTCAAGCCAGAGAGATAGTCAACAAACAGCTTGCCATCAAGATGATCAATTTCATGTTGGATGCAAACAGCTTCCAGGCCTTCAACCTCTTTTTCAAAGCTGTCACCATTGCGGTCCAGGGCCCGAACACGAATCCACTTTGCCCGTTCAATATCCTCATAGATGCCCGGCACCGACAGACAACCCTCTTCCATCAGCTCATTGCCACGTGTTTCCAGTAACTCGGGATTGATATAGACTTGCGGCGCATTTTTGTCTTCAGAAACATCGATTATCATCAGGCGTTCATAAACCCCCACCTGCGGCGCAGCCAGACCAATGCCAGGTGCCTCGTACATGGTTTCAAACATATCATCGATGAGTTTACGAAGTTTGTCATCAACGCTAGCCACAGCTCGGCAAGGCGTCCTCAAACGCTCATCAGGAAAGTGTAATATGGGTATGATTGACATAACAAAACATTAATTATTTACATAAAGTGCCGATTATACTGCTGAACTGAAATGATATCACCGTAAACAACACGATCTTTGCTAAGCTTTGTTGCGGCGATAGCGCCAATTTGAATACACTCAACGCAGAACCAGATAATTTTAAGGATAGCCTTATGTCAATCAGGAAAGCACTGTTAGCCATTGTAGCGTGCTGCTGCATAAGCACCAGTCTGTTTGCCGACACCTTGGAACTCAACCCAAACCACCCACAACGCCACGTGGTCGTGAAAGGTGACACCCTATGGGATATATCCTCAACATTTCTGCGCGATCCATGGCGCTGGCCGGAAATCTGGCACAACAACCCTGAAATCAACAACCCGCATCTGATCTACCCTGGCGATGTCATCAGTCTGGTCTATCGCGACGGCAAACCCGTTCTTGAGCTGACTCGCGGCCGACCAACGATCAAACTGTCCCCCACTGCGCGTACCAGCCGTATCGATAGTGCCATCGGCAGCATTCCAACCAATGCCATCTCTCAATTCCTAAGTCGCCCTCGTATTTTAACCGAGACCGAAGTAGAAAATGCCGGACATGTCAGCCAGGCCGAGGATGATCACCTGATCAGCGGTACCGGCAGCAAGGTTTATGTCTCCAACCTGACGCAAGATGAAGGTAAGGACTACAGTATTTATCGTATCAACAACGTCTATCGCAACCCCAGCAACCACAAAGACATTCTTGGTTACGAGGCCATTCACGTCTCTGATGCAGAGCTGACACTGCAAGGCAGACCAGCAACTCTGCGCATTATTGAAAGCTACCAGGAAACCCTGCTAGGCGATATCGTCATGAAAACTGACGAGAAACAAATTGACAACACCTTCACCCCGCACTCGCCAGAGTCTGTCACCGGTGGTCAGGTCATCTCAATTCTTGACGGCATGTCTCGTGCCGGACAGTACCAAACCATCGTTATCAACCTCGGCAAGCGAGACGGGCTGGAACAAGGACACGTGCTGGCAGTACGAAAAAAAGGGGCCGTCATACTCGACAAACATGCCAAGGGCTTTTTCAAACCTGAGATCAATCTACCTGATGAACGCTCAGGCCTGCTAATGATCGTCAACGCCTTTGATCGCATCAGCTACGCCTTGATAATGAACGCCACCAAGGACATCCGCGTCGGCGACCCCATTACCAAACCATAACAGAAGTGATACTCTGGCTGGCATGGACGCCATCAGAGCCAAGTCGCCCGGTCAGGCATCTGAAACAGAAACATCACTGGCCGCCTGGCTGGCCTTGCTACACTGCCCCGGCATTGGCCCTCGACGCTACAGCACTCTATTAGAATATTACCACCAACCCAGCAGCCTGTTGGACGCTGGGGCAAGTGAAATCAATCGGCTCGACCTGCCCAGCAAAACCAAACAATGGTTGAAGCAACCCGACTGGAGCCTGGTTGAGTCCGACCTTAACTGGCTCAACAGCAACCCCCGCCACCACATCATCAACATCATTGATCAACGCTACCCGCCACAACTGAAACAAATAGACTCTGCCCCGCCACTGCTGTTTGCCATTGGTGATAGCGCACTTCTCAGCACACACCAGCTAGGCATTGTTGGCAGCCGCAACCCCAGCGCAGGCGGCAAAGAAAACAGTTTTCATTTTGCCCAAAGCCTAAGCCAGGCCGGCCTCACCATCACCAGCGGCATGGCACTCGGCATCGACGCTGCCGCCCACAAAGGCGCACTGGCCAGCAATGGCAAAACCATTGCTGTCACCGGCACGGGCCTTGATCGGGTTTACCCCGCCAGACACCGGCAACTCGCCCATGACATCGCCGAAAACGGCACCATTATCTCTGAATTCCCCATCGGCACACCACCGCTGCCTGATCATTTTCCCCGCCGCAACCGAATCATCAGCGGACTCAGCCTCGGCATTCTGGTGGTTGAAGCCGCCCCCAAGAGCGGCTCATTAATCTCCGCCCGGCTCGCCAACGAACAAGGCCTTGAGGTATTCGCCATCCCAGGCTCCATTCACAACCCACTGGCACGCGGCTGCCACCAACTCATTCGTCAAGGTGCCAAGCTGGTGGAAACCACAGCAGACATTCTCGAAGAACTTGGCGTCCGCTTCACTCCCCCTCTTACCTCACCACCCTGCCCCGAAGTGAATTTAGAGACTGACCCCAGCTCATTGAAATTGCTATCAATGATTGGACATGACCCTTGCAGTATTGACACGCTGATCGAACGCAGCAAGCTACCGGCAGAACAGATCAGCGCGATTCTGCTGGTATTGGAATTACAGGGAATGGTATCCTCTCTGGCAGGTGGACTCTATATAAAGGCTGCAAACCACAAATGAAAGAAAATGTACTCGACATTCTGATGTATCTGTTTGAACATTGCCTCGACAGTGAAACGGGCACGATGCCTGAGCAAAACTCATTGCGCGAACATCTCGACAACGCCGGTTTTCAAAACCAGGATATTAAAAAGGCATTTAACTGGCTTGACGAACTCAGCAATGCCCGGGAAAGCGCATTCAGCAACCCAATATCAAAGCGCTCGTTACGCGTCTACTGCAGCCAGGAAATCACCAAAATGGATGTTGAATGCCGTGGTTTCATGATTTTTCTGGAACAGACAGGCGTATTAGACCCCGTTGCTCGTGAGCTTGTCATTGACCGCGCCATGGCCCTGGAAACCCAGGACATTGATCTGCCACAACTGAAATGGGTCATCCTGATGGTTTTGTTTAACCAGCCAGGCCACGAAGCCGCCTTTGCCTGGATGGAAGATTTGATCTTTGACGAATTCACAGACCAACTCCACTGAGCGAGTGCTTAGTCTTGAATCATACAGAGCCAATTAGACTTTTCTCAGCACATACCTAAACTCTCTGTCATTTTGACCGCTACCCCCAGAACCATAAACAAAACAAATAAGCCTTATTCATGAGCAAAAATCTAGTCATTGTAGAGTCACCTGCAAAGTGTAAAACCATCAAGAAATACCTTGGTAAGGACTTTGAGGTGCTCGCTTCATACGGCCACGTGCGCGACCTGCTACCGAAAGAAGGTGCCGTCGACCCAAGTAACAACTTCGCCATGAAGTATCAGGTCATCGAAAAAAATGCCAAGCACATCGATGCGATTGCCAAGGCCATCAAAAAGGCTGACGCCCTGTATCTCGCAACTGACCCGGATAGAGAAGGCGAAGCCATCTCCTGGCACATTTGCGAATACCTAAAAGAAAAGAAACTACTTAAAAACAAAGCAGTTCACCGTGTTGTTTTTCACGAGATCACCAAGCGCGCCATCCAGGATGCCATGGAACGCCCTCGCTCGCTCGCTGATGACCTGGTCAACGCCCAACAGGCTCGCCGGGCACTGGACTTTCTGGTTGGTTTCAATCTGTCGCCACTGCTGTGGAAAAAGATTCGTCGCGGCCTCTCTGCAGGGCGGGTTCAAAGCCCGGCCTTACGTATGATTGTCGAGCGCGAACTGGACATAGAAAAATTCGATCCAAAAGAATACTGGACCATTGAAGCGGATCTGAAAAAGGACGATAAAAGCGCCCAATTCATGGGCAAACTGACCTATTTTGAAGGTGAAAAACAGGCCCAATTTACCGTCAACAACGAAAAGCAGGCACAAGCAACCGAACAAGCGCTCAGCAAGGCTGCCGATGGCATACTCAAGATCATCAAGGTTGATAAACGCAAACGCAAGCGCAATCCAGCACCACCGTTTATCACCTCTACGCTGCAACAGGAAGCATCACGCAAACTCGGCTTTACCGCCCAACGCACCATGCGTACCGCCCAGCAACTCTATGAAGGGATAGACACCGGCAATGGTGCAATGGGTCTGATCACCTATATGCGTACTGACTCAGTCAACCTGGCTCAAGAGGCCCTTGACGAGATTCGCGGCTATATTCAAGAAAAGTATGGCAAGGACAACCTGCCTGATACGCCCAATACCTATAAGACAAAATCAAAGAATGCCCAGGAGGCTCACGAAGCGATCCGGCCGACATCAATTTTCAGCGAACCCAGCGCAATCAAGGAACACCTGAGCAAAGACCAGATCAGACTCTACGAACTAATCTGGAAGCGCACCTTATCGTGTCAAATGATTCACGCCACCATCAATACCATGGCGGTAGACCTGGCCGCGGGCAACGACAAAAACCTGTTCCGCGCCAATGGTTCATCCATCCACACAGCTGGTTTTATGGCCGTCTACCAAGAAGATGTGGATGACGCAAAAGCCAGCGATGATGAAAAAATGTTACCACCGCTGAAAGAGGGCGATGAGATCAATCTGCTAGCCATTCGCACAGAACAACACTTTACCGAGCCACCACCACGATTCAGCGAAGCCAGTCTGGTGAAGATATTGGAAGAACACGGCATTGGCAGGCCCTCCACCTACGCCTCAATCATCTCTACCTTGCAGGCGCGTGAGTATGTCACGCTAGAGAAAAAACGTTTCCGGCCCACCGACGTTGGCCGCATCGTAAACAAATTCCTGACCGCGTATTTTTTCAAATACGTCGACTATGAATTTACCGCCAACCTGGAAGACGAACTGGATGCCATCGCCCGCGGCGAAAAAGAATGGCAGCCACTGCTGGAATCATTCTGGTCTCCCTTTAAACACCAGATTGATGAAACCGAAGCCAATGTCAGCCGCCAGGACGTGACTCACGAGGCACTCGATGAGAAATGCCCCAAATGTGACAAACAACTGTCAATCCGGCTTGGCCGCCGCGGCCGCTTTATCGGCTGTGATGGTTTTCCTGAATGTGATTACACCCGCAGCCTGGATGAAGATGGCGAATCAGCCGCTGAACCAGAAGTGGTTGAAGGTCGAACTTGCCCCAAATGCGAATCGCCATTAATCATTCGTACCGGCCGCTATGGGAAGTTTATTGGCTGCTCATCCTACCCCAAGTGCAAACACATTGAGCCTATCGAAAAACCGACAGATACAGGCGTTGAATGCCCCGAATGCCACAAGGGCACGATGGTATCCCGCAAGTCTCGTTACGGCAAAATGTTCTATTCCTGCTCTTGCTACCCGGATTGCAAATACGCCGTCTGGAACGAACCTGTCAACGAACCCTGCCCCAATTGTGACTGGCCGATCCTGACCCTGAAGACCACCAAACGCAAGGGAACAGAGAAAATCTGCCCACAAAAAGATTGCGGTCACTCAGAGCCCGTTGACAACGATGAAAAAGAGGCCTCCTAGGCCTCTTTCTGTTTTCCCTGAGCACGCCCCAACATCATCTCCTCAATCGCCACACGAGTCAGATGTGGGGCAAACATCTCAATAAAATCATAAACATAGCGACGCAGAAAGGCACCCCTCCGTATCCCGATGCGCGTGATACTCGACTCAAACAGGTGAGCGGCATCAATCGCCCGCAGATTGTTATCGCGCTCAGCATCAAAGGCCATTTTGGCCAATACACCCACCCCTAAACCTAGCTCAACATAGGTCTTGATAACGTCGGAATCAATGGCGGTAAGCACCACATTCGGCTCAAGCCCAGCCTCTTCAAAGGCCTTATTGATCTTGGTTCGGCCTGTCATGGCAAAATCATAGGTAACAATAGGATATTGCACCAACGCTTCTAACGTCAGCGGCTGTACATCCAGCAATGAATGACCAGGAGGACAAACCACACAGCGGTTCCACTCATAACAAGGCAGCATTACCAAATCGGGGAAATCAGCAATTGCCTCAGTCGCGATAGCAATATCCACTCGGCCTTTCGCTGCCAACTCGGCCGCATGAGCCGGGCTGCCTTGCTGCAATTCAAGCCGCACCTCCGGATATTTTTCCTTGAACTGTTTTACCACCAGCGGCAAGGCATAGCGAGCCTGGGTATGAGTGGTTGCGATAACCAGGCGACCACTGGCCTCATCCGAGTATTCGCCACTCACCTTTTTGATATTGTCGACCTCTTGCAGAACCCGTTCAACAATCTCCAAAATCTGCTTACCCGGCTCAGTCACCCCAACCAAACGTTTACCATTCCGCTCAAAGATCTGCACACTAAGCTCATCCTCCAACAGCCGAACCTGACTGCTAACCCCTGGTTGAGCCGTATGCAGGGCATCTGCAGCGGCAGAGACATTCAGCCCGCGCCGCGCCACCTCACGAATATAAACAAGCTGCTGTAGTTTCATAGCACCAATATACCTTTTATGAATACCCAAAGAATATCATGTTCTTTTTAAATATAAAGATAGCCTGTTCTATCGGCTGAAACCCTTGCTCAACAATCAATATCGGTTTTGGAATAGAGCGACACAATAACTGAACATATTGACCAGCCTAATGAGCATCGAGCCATTGCTTAACCAAGTAAATCACTTATAAATACAAACTCAATTTGCATTGCTATACTGACTGTTAACCACTATCTAGCGAGGGGTTAAGCATGCACACTAACAAGCCAGCAACCAAACAAACCACCAAATTCACTTGGCAGCAAGTACGCCAACTCATCGAGCAAGCAGGCGTACAGGACGATGACGAAATCGACTGTATCGAGATCTCCTGGGGCACTACCGACCAGGTAAAACTCAAAAAGGACAAGGACTTCGGCTGGCAAATCCGCCAGAGTTGTTAGCAAGCCGCCTTCCCTCAGCCATGCAGTAATGCGCTTTAACAGGTTGTTGCATGCTTTTGCTCGTGCCAAGCCAACACCTAGGCATATAGCTCAAGAATACCTCTCTATTCACCTCCTCCCAACCAGCAACTTGAATGTCACACTGAATTTAAGTTAATAATAATATTAAAGTCTCAGCACAGAGACCCGATATATTGTGTAATAGCAATCAACACAACACTACATATAGGGCATTGCCTCACAATGCGAGCCAGGAGGAAATAAAATGCTGAGCTATATTTTTCGGTTAGCAATGGATTTCGAACGCAAACATAATTACTGGCCCAACATGCTTTACCTCAATACCGAACATTTTCATCATTGGCAGCAGGAATTCAAAAACGCTGATGACTTCGATGCGATCAGCCGCCGGCTGAATATGGAGATCGTCATTTCGGTGGATGCCTTGCACCCGCATGTTGCCTGGCTACCCAATCGCAACCAGGCTATCGCTAGTGTAATGTCCTGAACTGTATGTACATAAATATACATACCGCTCAGGACACCATACTGGCTAACAATTAACTCCAAGCGGTTGGGGCCACCCACCCCGACACCCCCACAGGCAGCCTGCCTCCGCTGCCTTATCAAATTGCCAGCCCTGTGCCCATCAGGGCTGGCAATCCCTCCTAACATCTTTCCCACCACAGGCTAGCGTAGTGTTAAACTTTCGCCACCATGGATGTCACCCACATTATTGATCAACTCAACGACCCGCAACGCGCCGCGGTCACCGCGCCGCAGGGCCAGCAACTGGTACTGGCGGGTGCTGGCAGCGGCAAGACCCGCGTGCTGGTGCACCGTATTGCCTGGATCATGGCGGTGGAAAATATCTCGCCCTACAACATCATGGCAGTCACCTTTACCAATAAAGCCGCCACTGAGATGAAACACCGCATCGAGGAACTGCTCGGCCAACCCATCGGTGGCATGTGGGTGGGCACCTTTCATGGTTTGGCACACCGTTTTCTGCGCGCTCACTGGAAAGAAGCGGCGCTGCCGCAAGCCTTCCAGATCCTCGATTCCGACGACCAATATCGCCTGATTCGCCGCCTGCTCAAAAACCTGGAGCTGGACGAATCAAAATGGCCACCGCGCCAGGTGCAGTGGTTCATCAGTGCACGCAAGGATGAAGGCCAGCGCCCGCAACACATTGACCACCTTAATGACCCCCACAGCAAGCAGATGGTGCGCATCTATCAGGCCTACGAAGACCATTGCTGCAAGGCCGGGCTGGTAGACTTTGCCGAACTGCTGCTGCGCGCCCACGAACTGCTGCGTGATCGCGCCGACATTCTGCATCACTACCGTGAACGATTTCGCTTTGTGCTGGTGGATGAGTTTCAGGACACCAACACCATCCAGTATGCCTGGCTGCGACTATTGGCCGGGGAGACGGGCAACCTGTTTATCGTCGGCGATGATGACCAGTCTATTTACGGCTGGCGCGGTGCCAAAATCGAAAACATTCATAAGTTTAACCAGGATTACCCTAGGACAGAGGTGATCAAACTGGAGCAGAACTATCGCTCCACGGCTAACATCCTCAAGGCTGCCAACACCCTGATCGACAACAACGATGACCGACTGGGCAAGGAGCTGTGGACCGACGGCGAGGAGGGTGAACTGATTCAACTCTACACCGCCTTCAATGACCTGGACGAAGCCCGCTTCATCGTTGATCGTATCCGTCAATGGGTTAACGATGGCAATGCCCGCCGCGAAGCCGCCATTCTCTATCGTTCCAATGCCCAGTCACGGGTGCTTGAGGCCGAACTGCTGGCACAGAGCGTCCCGTACCGTATCTACGGTGGCCAGCGCTTCTTCGAACGCTTGGAAATCAAGAACGCAATGGCCTACCTGCGCCTGATCGCCAACCGCCATGATGACGGCTCGTTTGAACGGGTGGTCAATACGCCGACACGCGGCATCGGTGATCGCAGCATGGCCGCAGTACGTGATTTAGCCCGTGAGCGGGCTATCACCCTGTGGCATGCCGCCGAGATCATCATCAGCGAAAAGCGCCTGCCAGCCCGCGCCACCAATGCCATCCAGAGCTTCCTCAACCTGATTATCGCCATCACTAATGAAACCCAGACACTGGAACTGGCGCAGCAAACCGACCACATGCTCAACCGCTGCGGCCTGCTTGATCACTACAAAAAGGACAAAGGTGAAAAAGGCCAGGCCAGAGTAGATAACCTGGAAGAGCTGGTCAGTGCGGCGCGTGAATTCGAATACGATGAAGAGACCGCAGAGGCCGTGGACATGCTCACTGCCTTCCTTTCTCATGCAGCACTGGAAGCAGGGGAGGGACAAGGTGACCCATGGGAAGATTGCGTGCAAATGATGACCCTTCACTCAGCCAAGGGACTGGAATTCCCACTGGTATTCCTTTGCGGCATGGAGGAGGGGTTGTTCCCGCACAAGATGTCGATGGAAGAGCCCGGTCGGCTGGCTGAAGAACGCCGCCTCTGCTACGTTGGCATCACCCGCGCCCGCCAACTGCTCTATATCACCCACGCCGAAGTCAGGCGTCTGCATGGTCAGGAGCTTTTTTCACTGCCATCCCGCTTTGTCAGTGAAATCCCCGATGAACTGATACATACCGTGCGCCCTAAAGCCAGCGTCAAACGCACCACCCAATCAAGCCGTGGTAATGACTCTGAATATACCCTGGCAGCACCAGAAGGTTTTTATATCGGCCAACGAGTGTTGCATCAAAAGTTCGGCCTAGGAGTATTGCTCAACCATGAAGGGCAGGGCAGTAGCGCCCGTGTACAGGTTAACTTTGATGATGCTGGCAGCAAGTGGCTGGTAATTGCCTATGCCAATCTTTCACCCTGCTAAGCAATAAACGAATGCAGTAAAACTATTGCAGCAAGCGTACGACCATTTCAACAAGCTCACTATTTTCAAACGGCTTGGCAATGTAATCTGTCACACCCTCATCCGCAGACGAAATCACACTCGGCAAATCGGGTCTTGCGCTCAACATCAAAAATGGCAGCTTAGCAGTTGAAATATTGGCCCGTACTTGCGCCAAAAGCCCACAACCACTAAGCCGCGGCATATTCCAGTCAGAAATCAACAGGTCATACTCATACTTCTGCAAACACTCCAATGCAGCCTGCCCATCAGAAACAATCGTGATATTGGCGCCATTTGTTGGCTTACGTAAAATAGTCTTTACTGCCAACGCAATACTGGCATCATCTTCCGCAATTAAAATATTTTTCTGTTTCATCATGACAGCACTCGGTATTTACTGGCGCAACATATCGCATAGCAGCCGCATTAGATTACGTGGACTAAAGGGCTTGACCATGAATTGATCTGCACCAACCTCCACAGCCTTTTCCTGATCGGAAACCTGACCATAAGCCGTCAGAATAACAATCTTCATATCATTGAAGCGTGCGTCTGAACGCAGTTTTTCACAGACATCAAAACCAGTCATTCCAGGCATACCCACATCAAGCAAAACCAAATCCGGGCTCAAATAACACGCCTTTTTATATGCCTCTACACCATCAACAGCAATAACCGATTCAAAGCCAGCCTTCTCAACCATATAGCAAATTGATTCCCGAATATTTGATTCATCGTCGCATATCAAAATAGTTTTTTTTACATAACCATTCATGCCGTTTTCTCTGAGCCCTCTGCTAAAGGTAGAGTAAAGACAAACCGACTGCCCTTGCCTTGCTCACTCTCCACCCAAATATGACCAGAATAATGCTCAACAATATCCTTGCAGATAGCCAGGCCAAGGCCACTACCACCAATTTCACGTGTATCAGAACTATTCACCTGGTGAAAACTTTCAAAAATACTGCCTAGCTCTTCTTCAGGAACCCCTAACCCGGTATCAGAGACAGAAACCTCAACCTCATTTCCAATTGCAGCCATGGCAACAGTCACGGTACCAGATGCAGTAAACTTCAAGGCATTGGAGAGCAGATTAACAAACAATTGTTTAAAGCGGTCCACATCAATATTGACCGAAAGTTCACTCTCGGAAAGGGTCATTTCAAACTGCAACCCCTTGTCAGAAAATGCCTGAACAAACAGCTCTGCTGACGACATTAATAATTCAGCCACATTAACTCGCCGATCGTTCCAGTCTACCTTGCCCGAATCTATTTTCTGCAAATCGAGCAGATCATTTATTAAACGCCCAAGTCGGTCGCTTTCTTCGTTGATAATGGAAAGAAAATGTTTCTGCGAATCAATATCAAGCTCTTCAATATCATTCTGTAAAATTTCAGCGAATGATTTAATCGATGTCAATGGTGTACGTAATTCGTGAGAAACAACAGAGACAAATTCCGATTTAACTTTATTTAAATGCTGTAACTGAAGGTTTGCCTGTTCAAGCTCTGAAGTTCGCAAGCGAACCAGGTCTTCCAGATTATCCATCAGTTGCGCAAGCGAATATGCCTTTTCTTCCAACTCCTTCTCAACCTTCTTTTGCTCACTAATATCCGTTCTGATCGCTACATACTCGTATGGCACACCGCTCTCATTCATAAATGGCACGATGGTAGTATTCACCCAAACCTCTTCACCACATTTTGACTTGTTAAGTATTTCGCCATGCCAGACACCCCCAGCAGAAATTACGTCCCACATGCCCGAAAAAAAACGACGACTATGAAAGCCGGACTTGATAATGTCATGCTTTTTTCCCAATAATTCGTCACGGCTAAAACCAGTCGCATCAACAAACTTCTGATTGGCATAGGTGATACAACCATCAACATCGGTAATACTGACAATCGAGTGTTCATCCATTGCAGACTTCTGCGTATTCAACGCTTTCAAAGTCTTTTTAATTACTGCATCCTGTTCAAACAAGTTAACCGACGCCTCGTTCAAAGCAATCCCCAGCTGTTCAATCTCTAGGGAGCGGCTATCAATAGGAATCATTTGGCCATGTTTATTTTTTAACTGACCTGCAAAGGTCGCTGCGTCACGCAACATTCTCAACGGCCTACGCATCACCAACTGAATCAAAGCAACCAACATGACGATCATCATAAGACCATCCATCATATAGTCATACAAGTATTGCTTAGCAATATTTTCTGCTTCAGCCAGGCTATAATTCAAACGCAGCCAGCCAACGACATGAGCACCCTCAATAGGCTGCCACACCGTTAGCTGACCGGAGACCTGCTTCAGTTGAACATTCACACTTCCAGGAATATCAATCAACTGCTCTTCATAACGCAGCACAGGTTCACCCGTTTGATCAACAAAAACATCAGCGATCACCCGCCCTTCTACATCAGAAATTTTCACCTGATGCACACCTGGGAAACGCGCCGACCTCAACAACAACTGTTCAGTAGAAGAAAAGTCCTGAGTAACAATATGTTCGACACTGGTAACAGCAATATTTTCTGCCAATGCCTGTGCCTGAAGAACAGCCGAATTAACCACCCGTATCGCACTTTTATCGGCTTCATGAACCGCAAAGAAAGGGATAATCAGACCAAGCAACAGGCTCACAAGCAGCATTACCTGACGATCAAGCCGTCGAGGCAACAGTCTCTGCAACATCAGAAGCCCTTGTCGAATGGTTTAATCAGCTGCCGAACAACATTGTATTCAGCATCACTGGTCGCATAAAAACCAGTATATTTTTTATCCAGCGCCTCGATAATAATTTTATGCTGCTGATTTCTCGAATCCAGATTCAAAAAAGCCTGGCGCATTTTTTCCAGCATTTCCACATCGACAAAACCACTTGCAGAAACATTATAAGGAGGCAACTGTGGCGAGGAGTGCAAAATCCTCAAACCTTTTCCTTGCCACTTAAAAGCCGTGGTGTCCTTGAGAATACCAGCGTCATAAAAACCACGCATAACGGCGCGTGCAATATTATCGTAATGACCAATAAAACTCTGCTTGCCAAGCTGGTCCAAGTTTATTCCCGAACCAGCCACGACAGCACGCTGTAACAATGCAGCAGGATCACCAAAAGCAAATGACTTACCAGCAAGATCTTCGATAGTTTTTATCGGGCTATCCTCACGCACCACAATCATCAACTGAAACGAGCCTTTACCGCGAGTAACTGTTTTAGCCACCAACTGAGCATCACCCATCTCATGAGCACGTAAATAGGCGACCGGCGTAAGATAAGCAAGCTGAACTTTTCCATCAGCAACATCAGTAATCGCCTGCTTCATATTCGAAGACAATTTAAGCGCAACAGGTTTCCCTAGCGCCTTACTCAGATAATCAGTCAACGGACTAAGCCGGCGATGCATAACTGCCGGCGTATCCATCGCGACAGAACCAAATAAAACCCTATCATCAGAGATCTCCGCATGACATAACCCGGAAGTCAATCCAGCCAACAGGCCAATCAAAGTCATAATCGATTTTATTGAATACTGATAAACACTCATACTAAAAACCTAGCCTTCAAACTATTTTTAATGGCAACTCAACGGATAAAACAGTTCCCTTTCCAACATTACTTTCTATCGAAATTCCCCCCTGATAATGAGAAATAATATATCTACTCACATATAAACCGAGCCCTTTTCCCAAAAGAGGAACACCTGTTTTTTTCGAAAAAAAACTTTTCTGTTTTTCATCAGACATACCTATACCTGTATCACTAATAGAGAAAAACAAACCGTCACCGGAAGTACTGCTTCTCAAATAAAGTTTAATTGATCCTTTGTGAGTAAATGCAAGGGCATTGGAAAGCAGGTTGTAAACAACAAGTGACAGTCGATCCTTATCAAGCAAAGCACTCAAACTCTCAAGCTCTGTCTCAAAGCTAAAATCCAGCCCTTTTGATTGGCATAAAACAGAAAATGGGCGAACACACCTTTCAATCACATCAATGACATTCACAACCTCATCATGCCAATGAACAGAATCAGAGCACATATTATGAAACTCAACCACGTTGGATATCATACGACTCAGGCGATCAGCCTCAGAACTAATGATTTTCAAATATTGCTGCCTATCATTATCTGAAATACTTCCACCATCAGACAATAATAATTCTGAAAACAACTTCAACCCCGTTAGCGGTGTTTTGAAATCGTGGGCGATTATCGAAACAAAATTCGAATTTTCTTCCGCCAATCGCTTTAAGTCATTACTGGACCTCTCAAGATTAATTCTGCTTGAATCAAGTTTATCTTCAAGTTCAACAACCTTATCAAGTAACTTTTGATCACTCATCCCAACATTTGACATGTCAGTTGTATTACATACCATTTTCAATCGTCTCCACCCACCCTACGTTCACGAGGATAAAAGATGTTAAATCATCAACTGACATCCGTTTAAACTATAATACCCGCCTTGCGGAAGCAACATATTCGTTTGTTTTTTCGATAACAGACATTATCATATCGCTTTTCAGGCCAAGCCTGATTGCCGCCTGTGACGATGTTATTTCCACAGCATCTTTACCATCATCACCGCCAAGAATAAGGTTTGCCAGATAAATCACCAACAGTTCGAAACTGATGTTCTCTGAATCAAATGGCGAATGATGAAAATGAACTATATCGTAGAATTCATCACCAAAATTCCACGCTCTAATCAACACCGAGCCAAAGTCTGCGTGAAGACTATCCATGATTTCGTCTACAGCTGCCTTATCAATCTCTGACCAAGTGATTGACAGATCATCAACAATACTGACCAGGAGAAGTTTTCCAACATCATGTAATAAACCTAATAAAAATAATTTATCGGGATTTGAGTGATTTAACATTATTGCCAGTAATTTTGCACAATAAGCAGTTTCAAGAGAATGCCACCACAGATCTTCAAGAACCTTCTTTAAAATTATATTTTCTGAAACAAGAACACCTTTATTGGCAAGTGCAACAATATAGTTCTTTGTTTCCGGAAGCCCCAATCGTGTAATGGCCCTTTCAACAGACAGGCAATCTGACGCACCACGAACCAAAGGACTATTGGCAATACTAATTAACTTCAGGGCAATTGCTGAGTCCAATTCAACAACCTTGACAATATCTTCAATTGTTACATCACCACTTTCAAACAGTTTATTAAAATTTTTCACAACCTTGGGTAACACAGGCAGATTGGTATAACCTTTTTTAAACCTATCAACAACCAGATCAGCCAAACATTCAGCCTGCACACCACCAAGCAAACCTGCGGTTTCATGCTCAAGCAGGCCTTTGACCTTTAAAACAAACTCCGCCGCTTTAAAAGGCTTAATCAGATAATCATCTACACCAGCCTTAGCTGCCACAGCATAGCTATCACGATCACCTCTAGCGGTAAGCATCATAAAAGGGGTTTTTGAAGTATCATTATTTTTTCGCAGATCGGAAAGAAGCTCATCACCATTTTTCTTTGGCATATTCCAATCAGAAATAACAAGCTGGTAATCATTGGTTGAGGCCATTTTCCACGCCTCAACTCCATTCTTTGCATGATCAACGACATATCCAGGCAGAGCTTTTTTTAAAATCGCCTTGATTGCCATGGCAATATGAATTTCGTCATCTGCAACCAGAATTTTTTTCACACCACTCATCCATTAAGCCTATAGAACCAAACCAGCCGGCTTCCTGAAAGGCATTTCAATATTAAAAACGGCCCCCTCACCAAGCACACTTTCAACCCACACTCGCCCATGATAACGATCAACAACGCAACGGGTAATATACAAGCCCAGCCCAGTTCCTTTACCCATATTGGCTGACCCTTGAATCTGCTCAAAAGGTTGAAATATTTTATCTATCTGTCCCTCATCCATGCCGGAGCCACTATCACAAACAGATAACCTAAAAACCTCACCATCAACCGTTTTCAGTCTATTCAATATAACCTTAATAAACCCTTTCTCGGTAAACTTAAGTGAATTTGACAATAAATTATAAACAACCTGTGCCAGCCGGTCTGCATCAATAACCGTGTTAATTTCATCCTCTTCGCACTCAAACAAAAATTCAAGACCTTTTGACTCAACAGATATTTTAAACGGTTTAATGCAATCTTTTACTACACCAACAACATCAACATAGTCATCATTCCACTGCATCTTACCCGCTGATATTTTTTGAAAATCCAGGACATTACTAATCAGTCGGCCAAGACGGTCTGTCTCAGAACTTATGATAGAGAGGTATTCTTCCTGGGATTGTCTGTCAATATTTTCAAGATCATCCAGCATAATTTCAGAAAACAATTTAATGCCAGTCAACGGTGTTCTAAGGTCGTGTGAGACAATTGATACAAACTCTGATTTAGCATCACTAAGCTGTTTTAAATCCCTATTAGCCTCCTCCAATTCCGACGTTCTTTCTTTCACCTTTATTTCAAGGCTTGTGGCAAGATCAAACAATTCGCCATTTAATTTAACCAGGTTTTCTTCTGCCACTTTTACCTCTGTGATATCTGTCAAAGATCCTAGCACCTCTATCTGTCCTTTTTTTCTTTCACTCAGCGCCAAAGAATCTTGAATCCAAACATAATCACCATCAGAATTTTTTATCCTATAATCACAAACCATACTCCCGTTTCTATATAGCTCAGACATCTGCGCATTCAAAAAACGATCATCTTCAATGGCCAGCCTTGCTAACCATTTCCGTTTGTCACCCAAAAGACAACCTGATTCATAGCCAATAATTTTTTTTGAATTTTCACTGACAAAGGTCACATCTAAAACAGATCCAGATGAGATACCTGTATAAATTATTGTCGGATTATGATCGAGCGTATATTGAAAGTGCGCACGCGTTTTAACTAAATCATCTTCGGTTTTTTCATGCTTATCTATCTCAACCCGGAGTTTCTGGTTGTTTTCCTCTAAAGCTAAATGTTGCTCATCAACCTTTTCAAGGCTTCTTTTAAATATCTGCAAGCCACCAGCCAAAGCATCCAGTTCTTTGCCACTTGAAACAACGGGTATATTCACATCCTTTTTTCCACTCGAAAGCCTATCAATGACGCCTATCAACGCCCCAATATCATAGGTCAACTTTCTTGACAAAAATATGCTAATAAAAAATGTTCCAACAGCCGTAACAGCAAACACAATAATTATTAAGTTAACTACCTCAGTCATGCTCTCAAAATTTTCATCAAGTTCGCCATTAACATCTACACTGACAGCTTTAAGGCTTTCCTGAAGGGTTACAACCAGATGATTAAAGATACCACTGGCCTCTAGAAGATGTTTCTCAGCCATCGCCGCATCTACTGACGACATCTCGATTGCATTAATAATAGTCAATTTATAATCTTTGAAATCCTCTGTAACAGCGACATATAAATCCTGCCCATTTTCGATTTCATGTGATAACAAAAGACCATTTACCAACAACTCCTCAATACCACTCAGGTGTTCAACCAGGGGCCTCCACAACGCATATATCGTTTCATTGTCTGCCCCATTTTTTGCTATTTTCAACACCTGATTCACTTTGACATGTATGTGAGATATACGTGCTGAAACACCGGATAACTGACCAATAACAACCAGGTCATTCTCGGAAATATCTACTAGCCTTTCTTCTTGCTCACCCATTTTCATAACAAAAAGGGCTAGAATCAACAGCATTGAGATTAGAATAATGACAGGGGAAAATAAGAACTTTCCTCTGAGCGAAGCGGAGTTTAAATGGTTTATGATTCTGATCAACACAGGAATTTGATTTCAGTTTATTAAATGACACAACCGACTCAACAATACAGCTGAGTCATCACAGAACATTTGTATGCCGATGTAATCGACTTCAGGTTGAACGCCAGTATTACCGATTCATCTTTCGGCTAATCCCAATTTTCTGGTTTAATTCTTTTGACCCAATAGTCTTTTAATCATTTTCACCAGTTCGTCGCCATTAAACGGTTTAACAATATATTCAACCACTCCCGCATCTTGCGCTGACTTAACACTGTCCAGATCACTGCGCCCCGTCAGCATTAAAAAAGGTATGCTGCTGGTCTTTGGATTTGCCTTCATATCCCGCAATAGCTCAGCCCCACTTTTCTTTGGCATGTTCCAATCTGAAATGACGACATCAATCTTCTTATCCTGCAACACCTTCCAGGCCTCCTCACCATCCATTGCAATCGTCATTTCATTACAGTCAATTTTTTTCCCTAGGATGACTGAAATGCCCTTGGCCAAAAACCGTTCATCATCAACCAGTAAAATATTTGCCTTATTCGCTGTCATTTCCACACATTAACCCCATTCGTTAACTAGCTCTGTTGCCCTATTAAGACCACACCGCCACACTGAAAAATCTTTTGCCCATTTGAAATACTCAATTACCCCAAAAAATTAATTCTTACCACCTAATCGACCTGTTTCCGTCAGACTTAAGAGAATCCTGGCCAATGCTCTTTTTTCAACATGGTTTCACTCAGCCTCATTTGCGCCAGCCAAGCTGGCTGAGCTACCATCGCAATTAACATTCATATAACAATAATAGGGCTATCACCATGAAACGCCGTGACTTTATTAAAAAAGCCGCCGGAGGCGCATTACTTGCGGCTGGCGCAAGCACTGCTGCACCGGCCATTGCTGCACGTAAACGCTTCAACTGGAAGCTGGTTACCACCTGGCCACCTAATTTCCCTATCTTTCAGGAAGGCGCAGAAAAATTTGCCAAGGACATCGAAGTGATGAGCGACCGACGCTTGCGCATCAGTGTCTATGCTGGCGGCGAACTGGTGCCTGCCCTGCAAAGCTTCGATGCCGTTTCACAGGGCGTCGTACAAATGGGCCATGGCGCAGCATATTACTGGGCCGGTAAAGTGCCTGCGGCACAGTTCTTCACTGCAGTACCATTCGGAATGAATGCCCAAGGCATGAGCGCCTGGCTATACAAGGGCGGCGGCCTCAATCTTTGGCGTGATATCTACAAGCCTTATAATCTGGTGCCCTTTCCCATGGGCAATACCGGCGTGCAAATGGGCGGCTGGTTTCGCAAAGAGATCAACTCTATTGCCGATCTCAAAGGTCTGAAAATGCGTATTCCAGGCTTGGGGGGCAAGGTTATGGCCAAGGCTGGCGTTAACCCTGTACTGCTACCCGGTGGTGAAATATATACCGCTCTGGAACGCGGCACCATCGATGCCACTGAGTGGGTTGGCCCCTTCCATGATCAACGCCTTGGCCTGCACCGTGCAGCTAAAAACTACTACTATCCTGGCTGGCATGAACCAGGCCCTGTGCTTGAACTCACCGTTAACCGTAAAGCCTGGGGCGAGCTACCGAAGGAATATCAACTGATGATAGAAACGGCTGCCGCTGCGGCCAATATATGGATGCACGCTGAATTCGA
Source organism: Gammaproteobacteria bacterium (assembly GCA_024277755.1). Lineage (GTDB taxonomy): Bacteria > Pseudomonadota > Gammaproteobacteria > Tenderiales > Tenderiaceae > Tenderia. The sequence continues at coordinate 51,879 of JAJRUN010000002.1, forward strand.
AACTAAAAACATGCAGGCATTACAACAGCTCAAACAGAACCACAAGGTCAATATATTGGAATTCCCTGACGACGTGATTAAGCAGCTCAAGCGTCTGACCCATGAAACACTGGAACAGGAAGCCGCCAAGGACCCGACTTTTCGCCAGGTCTATCAAGCCTACAAATCATTTGCCCAATCAAATGATGCCTGGAGTGATATTTCTGACGCCGCCTATGCCAAGGCTCTCAAGCTATAGCAGGCTATTAAATCTGGAAAACACAGTTGGGCGATGCCTGCCGCCCAACTGAGGTTTTCCAGCTTAATAATTAACATTAAAGCTCCTCGGGTCCCGCCCCGATATCTAGGCAAGGGCTATCTAGCGTTTATACCTACCTATTTAAGCCTGTTTATATCGTCCACAAGGAGAACCGGTTTTGACCCTTAAAACACCTCGCATCAGCCATATGATCCAACAGTTCATCAGGATGACCCTGCTAATCCTGATGTTCAGCAGTTCAGCCAGTTATGGATCTGCTTCTGGCGGTGGTGGCGGAGCCGCCATTGCCGATGGCAAAGCCAATTACCTCACCCTCGAACCCGCCTTTGTGGTCAACATCATTGATGGCAACCGGATGCGCTTCATGCAGCTTGCAATTGATTTAATGTCTATGGACAGCCATGCCATTCAAGCAGTTCAGGACCACCGTGCCCCCATACGCCATGAGCTGCTGATGCTATTTGCTCACCGCGACATTTCCGAGGTTATGGGTTTGAAGCAACGCGAAAAACTGCGTCAGGATGCGCTAGAGAAAATTCAAGAGACTTTGCTCAAATATGCCGACATTGATTCCACAGGGACGGCGGAAACAGAAGACGGGCACAAATACCCTACCGGCGTACAAGAGGTACTGTTTACCAATTTCGTCATCCAATAACCGCTCTGATCAGGCTCAGTAGTCCTTCATCTCATTCATCAGATCAGGCAACCACTGCACAGTGTCAGGGAAGAGAATGATTCCCCCCAGCACCACAACCTGAATCAACACAAATGGAATCACACCTTTATAAATATGCTGAATCCTGACCTCGGGCGGTGCTGCCGCCTTGAGATAAAACAACGAAAAGCCAAATGGCGGCGTCAAAAATGAGGTTTGCAGATTCATAGCAATCAGCACTGCAAACCAAAGCATATTGATATCCATTAATTCTGCAATCGGCGCCAAAATCGGCACAACAATAAAACAGATCTCAAGGAAGTCGAGAAAAAAGCCCAACACAAAAATCAGCAACATACTCACCGCGATAAAGGCCCACTCACCGCCGGGCAGCGCCAGCATAAAATCTTCCACGACCAGATCACCGCCCATGGATCGAAACACCAAACCAAAAGCGGTGGCACCGATCAAGATCATAAACACCATACTGGTGAGTCGAGCAGTCTGTCGTGATGCATCCTTGACATTTTCCAGACTAAGACGCTTGCGCATGGCCGATAACAGCATTGCCCCCAAGGCCCCAACGGCTGCCGACTCAGTGGGCGAGGTAACCCCAAAAAATATCGATCCCAGCACCGCAAACACCAGCAACAGCGGCGGCAACAAGCTTTTAAGCACCTGTTTACCCAAACCGGAGGCATCAGGCTCTACCGGCATCGCCGGCGCCATCTCCGGCTTGAAAAAGGCGATTGCCAGGATATAGAGCATAAACGCGGCCACCAACAGCAAGCCCGGCACCACGGCGGCGGCAAACAACTCACCCACCGGCACACCAATCACATCCCCCAACAAAATCAGGATAATACTGGGCGGGATAATTTGCCCCAACGTGCCAGACGCAGCAATGGTGCCGGAAGCCAGTCCCGTGTCATAACCACGCTTAAGCATGGCAGGCAGGGCGATAATCCCCATGGTTACCACCGTGGCACCCACAACGCCAGTGGTCGCCGCCAACAAGGCCCCCACCGCAACAATGGAAACTGCCAAACCACCACGTAACCGGCCAAACAGCCGCGCCATGGTCTCCAGCAGCTCCTCTGCCAGGCCGGATTTCTCCAGCATCACCCCCATAAAGACAAACAGCGGCACCGCCAGCAGGGTGAAATTGGTCATGATTCCCCAGACCCGCATCGGCAGCAGCTGAAATTCCTGCCAGCCAAGAAACCAGCCACCAAAGCCCATCGCCACCGCCCCCAGGGTGAAGGCTACCGGAAAACCGATCAGCAACAGTGCAATCGCCACCGCAAACATGATAATTGCCCAATATTCCATTTCCATTATTGGGCCTCCTGCGTTGATGCTTCGGGCTTGAAAATTGTTTGCAGGCTACGAATAGATAGGGATAACCCTTGCAAGGCCAGCAATACAAACCCCGCCGGGATTATCGCCTTCAGCAACCAACGGTAAGGCAGCCCCCCCGGATCGGGCGAAGATTCAGCCCAACCGAAAGACATCTCAACAAAGGGTACAGCGCTGATAATCATCAGCACACAAAAGGGCAGCAGCATGAACAGACAACCAAGCAGATTAACCATGGCCTGACGTCGCCGCGTCATCCATTTGGATTGATAAAAGACATCAACCCGGACATGTTCATCATGCTTGAGGGTATTCGCAGCGCCAAGCAGAAAGATCAGCGCAAAGATATGCCACTCCAGCTCCTGCAAGGCCACCGAACCGGCTTGAAACAGATAGCGCATACCGACGTCGTAACAAACCAGCAGCACCAGCGCCACCACCAGCCAGGCGGTGAGACGGCCAAACCATTCATTGAGCCGGTCGATAACATTCGCCAGCTTGTCGAGTTGTTTCAGCAAAGCATTCATATCTAAAGGAGTCAGAGGCAAGAGGAATGCCGCGCATTCTACCGGCTCAACCCGGCGCTTAGAAGTAAATCAGGGTATTTGTTTGTTCTTATTGTTAACCCTAAAAATATAGAGAAGACCAATAACAACAAAAACAATAACTTGAGACCTTTGCACGATACAGGCGCGAAAGGAAAATGAGCTAATATTTTTCTGATTGAGGCAGAAAATGCAGTTAATAGCGAGCTATTGACAAGTTTTCTAACGAAAAGCAG
>JAJRUN010000132.1 GCA_024277755.1 Gammaproteobacteria bacterium
GTTTGATTGTCATGCACAGACATTATCTTGAGGGGAGAATCAGGGCTGGCCTCGATTTCACCGCCATCACCTTTTATCACTGTCATATGTGGCTGCTTAAGAAGCTGTGCTGCGCCCTGATGAATTGCTAAATAACCTGGGTGAAATATGCCTTGCATCTGGCACGGGGCGTTGAATGGATTCAGCATTCTGGCAACAGTGTGGACTGGCGAGCGTAGCCCCAGAAGCTCGCGCAACTCAATGAGTTGTTGCAGGCGAGGGCAGAGCTGATCCAGGTTGAGATAAGCGAAGTTGTTTTGTTTCAGCCGTGATGCTGCCTCGGTGAGTGACTGGCTGATTGGCAAACCCAGATATTCCAATACAGATGGGGTATAAATTCGGTTGTCCTTACGTCCTTGCAGGCCGTGCATGAACACCTTGTAGCCGTTGTCTGCCAACAACAGTGCACTTAATACAAACCAGGGCAGGTGGCGTCGCTTGCCCGCATAGCTGGACCAGTCAACATCAATGGCAGGCGTATTGTCCGGTAACTGGATATGTTGGCGCGCGGCACTGACAAATCCAGCCACCTCTTCTGGCGTCTCTTCTTTGACTCGAACCAGCATCAAAAAGGCTCCCAGCTGCTCTGGCTCAACATGCCCCGCCATGATCATATTCATGGCTTCGAAGGCATCATCCTGCGGCAATGATCGTGAGCCCTGCTTGCCACGGCCCAGCGTGCGGATAAACCGGGAAAAGGGGTGTTGTGTCTCCATGACCTAATCTCTTAGTTCTGTGTTACAAACAAAAACCCCGGCATGAAGCCGGGGTTTTTACTAAATGGCTAGACTTGCTTAGTCATCAGCACTGAATACACCAATAATATGTAGTAGGCTGACAAACAGATTGTAGATGCTCAGATAGATACCCACAGTCGCCATAATGTAGTTGGTTTCGCCACCGTTGATCAGGCGGCTGGTGTCATACAGCATAAAACCGGCCATCAGCAAGGCAATAGCAGCAGACAGTGCCAAAGAGGCCATTGGCATGGCATAACCAAACAGCCCTGCTACCAGTAATGCCAGCATGGAAAAGATAACCACCATCATGCCAGCCATCAAAAAGCCGCGCATGAAGCTGAAATCCTTTTTACTTACCATGACATAACCGGTCAGCCCCAAAAAGATAGCGGCAGTTGAGCCCATTGCCATGGCAACAACGCTGCTTCCATTAGGCATAGCCAGGTAATGAGAAAGCAGCGGTCCCAAACCAAAGCCCAGCAGGCCGGTGATAGCGAAGACGACACCGATGCCGGCACCTGAGTTGGCTGTTTTAGGCAGTACAAACCAAATTAGCCCCATTGCCACCAGAGAGCAGATAATGCCAGTAAAGCTAGGTGGCTGGATTGCCATTGAAATACCAGCCGTGACTGCACTGAACAACAGTGTCATCGCCAGCAGGGTATAGGTATTGCGGACAACCTTACTGGTTTCAACGCCGGAAGCGGCCGAACCAGTGATTACATGTGCAACAGGTCTCATTGATCAAAACTCCAGTTATATGTTAAGTAAATTCCAGATAAGGGGGACAGCTAAATTGTATGACCGGATTCTACCATTAAAGGTTCAATTCATTAAACTTGCCTAAAAGTGGAATTATTTTTGCTCAAGTACTGGAAATCCGTAAAAATTTTGGTATCATCTTGCGCGTCTGGAGAGGTGGCTGAGTGGCCGAAAGCACCGGTCTTGAAAACCGGCGACGGGTTAAACCGTCCCAGGGTTCGAATCCCTGCCTCTCCGCCATATACAAATAAAAACGCCTAACGCATATTATAAATGTGTTAGGCGTTTTTTTATGGTAGCCCGCTAGATAGTTCAGTTATCAATATGTTGTTGACGGCCGCCTGAAAGATTTGGCTGCAAACGCATGCTTACAATGAGGCTCAAAACAGCACAGCCAGTTAAACGCAATAGCGTAATGCCTTCGATGCAAAAGGCAACACTGGCTGTTAGCTTCCACGGACACTGTTTAAGCCGGTACAATAGTTTTATTTCTGATTCAAACAAGCATCATGGCACGAATTCAACGCGACTATCCCAACAATGGCTTTTACGGCATTGGCATTATGCACGGTAAGCATGACCATAATATTGGTACTCTTTGGCGTTCGGCTTATATCATGGGAGCTTCGTTTATTTTTACACTGGGCCGAGCTTATAAACAGCAAACCAGTGACGTTGTGAATGCCTGGACACGTATTCCGCTTTATCATTATGAGAACATAGACGACCTTAAAGAGCATTTGCCCTATAGCACTCGCTTGATTGCCGTGGAGCTTGATGAGCAATCCATTTCTTTGGCAACATTCAAACACCCGGATCGGGCTATCTATATATTGGGCAATGAGAAAAATGGTTTGCCTGAGCCGGTTTTGGCGGCCTGTCACGAGATTGTTCAATTGCCAGGCTCGTTTAGCCTGAATGTGGCAGTGGCCGGTAGTATTGTGCTTTATGACCGAGTCGCCAAAAGTGAACGTACTTTGCCTGGCTGATTTGTTGACTGTCAACGTTGAACTGAAATAACGGAAGCGGTCTATTCAGTCGCCGCTGAATCTTTCTGAGATGATTTTAGTCTCATCTTTTTTGAAGCATTCAGTTCTTGAACCAAGCGAAAACCGCTAATGCTGCTCTTTACGTTTGTGGTAGACCAGTGCCGTTTTGAGCTGCGCAGCATTGATGGTATGTCAGCCCAGGAGCCACCGCGGAGAATACGTTTTTCACAGTCGCCATTGGTTGATGCCTTGCCTGAGAGTGATGCGCCTTGATAGTTGAAGTTCCAGCAGTCTTGGGTCCATTCCTGGACATTGCCCTGCATGTCGTGGATGCCAAAATCATTGGCTTCGTATGTGGCAACAGGTGCCGTCTGTTTGATGTAGCCATCTGCGGGCCAACCATATTCTTCGCTGCCATTAGCGTGAACGGCACTGGGTGTGTCGCCCCAGCTGTATTTTGTTTCATGCCCGGCACGGGCAGCATATTCCCATTCGGCTTCGGTTGGCAGACGAAATTGATCACCGGTTTGTTTCGATAACCATTCGCTGTAGGCGGTGGCGTCGTGCCAATTTACATTGATGACAGGTTGCTTTCCACGCCCCCAGCCATCATCGTCAGGTCTTGTACGGTCTGTGGCGTCGGCGAAGATGTCATACTGTTCAAAAGTGACTTCTGTTTTTTTCAGCGCAAAGGAAGAAATGAGCACCTTATGTACGGGGTGTTCGTTGATATCACCGTTACCGTTTATGTCTCCCATGCGAAAATCACCGAGTGGTATTTTTATCATTTCATTTTTGATCTGTGCAATGATTTGTTGACGATTTTTTGCTGCAATGGCTTCCTGTGCATCGGGGCCTGTGAGCAGGTCGTGATAAGCTTGTGTGGCACTTTTATAATTGGAAAATGCCCGTGTTAGTCTACCCGTGTCTCTTGCTGTATTGGCCTGATGGAGCAGAGTGTTTGCATTGCTTTCAATGTCCAGCGCCCCCAATTCATGTTTTCGTTTAAAGTCTAACCATTCACCTTGTTTGCCCAATGTATCGTTATTGGCAATATACGTTGACTTGGCTTTATTAAGGTTCGCAAGCAGGTTTTGATAGCCTTGTTTAATCTCCTTCAGTGCTTCGATGGCTGCTTGATATTGTTTTTGCTCTATGAGCAGAATGGTTGCAGTCTTTTTCTGTTGCAGGTTAACGAGTCTGTTGTTTGTGGTAATAGCTAGTTGGCTTAAAGCATAGATAGCTTGTTGTTCAGAGAGTTTTATTTTTGCTGTACCATGGCCAATTTTTCCAATCAGTTTTTGTACTTCATTTGATGCTGCTTCTAGGTTTTCTTTAAAATCAGATTCTTTTTTGTTCAGACGAATGATCAGCTTTCTGATATCGCTTTCCAGGGATGAAATTTGTGTCTGTGGTTGAACAATCTTTTTCTCTTGAACGGATTCAAGTTGTTGCGCTGGTTTTTGTTCAACCACTGGTTCAGGAGCCGGGGCTTGAATATCAGCATCGTTTTGGCTGATAAATACGCTGACACTTACTGTTGCTAAAAGGGTTATTGCCAGTGCAAGTGACTTATCGTGCTTGGTTTTATCTTTAGATTGGCTTATGCCTGCCTTATAGAAGGTCTTGTTTTTAGGCTGCTGAGATTTATTAGTTGAATCATCAGCGGGGATAGGGTTTTCTACGCTGAGCTTATTGTGGCTTTGTTGCTGCTCTTCCTGGCGTTGCTGTTCTTGCAGTGCCTGTTGTGAGCTTGCAGTGTCAATCTCTGTTTCTAAGGCCTGTTTGGTTTGGAGCAAAGCTCTGAGTTGTGCCAGATATTCGAACTTTTCTGCATTGCTGGCCGTTCCAAGGTCAAATTTTTGTAAGCGTTTTTCTTCAGTGAGAACTAAGGCTAAGCGTTCCTCAGGCGTTGGGTTGTCATGCTGTGAGGCGCTTGCATCGTTCTTTGATTTTAAGGCTTGCCTAGTTTGAATCAGCTTCTTGAGCTGGGCCTGATATTTGGATTTTTCTACTTTGTCAGCGGCTTCAAGCCAGCATTTTTGCAAACGCTGTTCTTCGGTTAGAACTGCGGCGAGTTGTTCTTCGGGCGTTGAGTTATTGTTTAATTCAAATAGTGGTGGTTCCTGCGGCCCCATTTTTTGATATACCTGTCCAATATATTTTTATTTGCCCAAGAGACAATTCTTAATATTGGCGGTTAGTGTATCAAAAGCTTAATGTTTTTATTATTTAATTGGCGCTAAATCCGGGGTGGATATCCCTGTTTTTACTGACTCTCTAATTCAGAATTAAATTGCTATTATCAAAAACACTGTAATAATATACAGTATGAATATCCAATCAGACCCCTGGCTTCGTGCCATCATATTGGCTGACATGAACGCCTTTTTTGCCTCTATCGAGCAGCTGGACCACCCGGAATGGCGCAGTCGTCCTGTGGTTGTCACTAATGGCCGTCAGGGCACCTGCATCATTACCTGCTCGTATGAGGCCAGAGCCTGGGGGATAAAGACGGGCATGCGCCTGAAAGAAGCCTGTCAGTTATGTCCTGATTTGATTCAGGCCGCTTCTCGCCCGCAGCGTTACGCCGGTATTTCTAGTGCAATCATGGCGGCTCTGGGAGCCATTACGCCAGACATAGAGGTGTTTTCTGTTGATGAGGCATTTCTTGATGTGACGCAATGTCAGAAATTATGGGGGCCGCCTGAAGTAATTGCGCAACAGGTCAAAAAAATAATCTACGAGGCCTCAGGGCTATATTGTTCTGTTGGCCTGAGTGGCGATAAGACAACAGCAAAATATGCCGCAAAGCTTGATAAACCGGATGGCCTGGTCGTGATCCCGCCCTGGCAGGCACAGACAAGGTTGCGGCAGGTGCCGGTGACTGAACTTTGTGGCATTGGCCCGGGTATTGGTCGTTTTCTGGCTGCACGTGGTGTTTATGTTTGTGGTGATATGCAGCAATTACCTGTGAGTGAATTAGGCAAGCGTTTTGGTAATGTAGGTCGAAGAGTCTGGTATATGTGTCAGGGCAGGGATCCCAGCCCAGTGAAGGCGAATATTGCAGCGCCCAAATCCGTTGGTCATGGCAAGGTTGTGCCGCCGGCAACCACAGATAAAGAGGTGTTGCTTACTTATCTGCTACACATGAGTGAAAAAGTGGCCTGTCGAATGAGGCGGCACCAATTGCTGGCCAGTCAGTTTTTTATTGGTCTGAGGTCAAACAGTGGCTGGTTGGGAGGTAAGCAGAAACTGGCTGAGCCGACACAAGATAGCCAGGCCATTATGGTCTTGTGTCGCCAGGTGATAAAAAGTGACTGGCAAGGTGAAGGCATTTTTCAGGTGCAGGTAACCGCCTTGAATCCCACGGGCCTTAATCAACAGTTGTCACTGTTTGGCAGTGGTCATGATAACCGCGACAGACTTAATCAGGTAGTGGACCATGTTAATGAACGTTTTGGTGAGTTCAGCCTGATGCCGGGGCGTCTGATAAATCGATCTAAAATGCCGAATGTTATTTCGCCTGCATGGAGGCCTAGTGGGCACAGAAAGACGATATAAGTTTGTGTGGTTTGTCTTCATCAGGCATGAATATGCCATGCTGGCGGGACGATGATTACGGTCATCAGGTTTAATGGTGTATTTACTTTTTCCTGGTGTTGCCGATGAGTAGATAGCTTGCATTTCTTTAGGGATTTCATCTTAATAAAGTGTTAATCTAAAACTGGTATTTGATTTATATATTTAGTCAAAATTTGTAGATCACTTTATATTTGTTACAGCACAACTGCGGCACAGCTTAGGGTTAATTAGTTATGAATTTATCCGCCATTCTTGTTGTCACGGCTCCTGCCGGGATTGAAACCTGCACGTCACTTCTCAATAACCAGACGGGGATTACTGTCCATCACTCAGACCCTCTCACTGGCAAGATCATGCTGACTCAAGAAGCCGAGTCAATCGATGCTGAAATTGAGGGGTTAAAGCGTATCAAGGCGCTGAACGGGGTGTCGATGGCCGAGATGATCTACCACTACTTTGAAGATGATGAGGCATTGGAGGTACGTATGCCAGCTGATCTCGATCCTTTTCAAGGATTGGGCGAACTGCCGGAATTTTTGAATAAAACCGCCAAATAATATGCAAAACTGCACTAATGTGTAACAAGAATTTGTCATCATTCGAATTGACAGAATTACTATGATTTCAGGGAGTCACCCATGAGCATCACCCCCAAAAACATTACTCGTAGAGACTTTTTAAAAGCCAGCATCGCTGCCACCGCTGCCGCCAGTGTTGGTATCCCTTTAAGCAGCTCCGCTCAGGCGGCAGCGCGTAAGGTTGATGAAGGCTGGCGCTGGGACAAGGGTGTATGCCGTTTTTGTGGTGTTGGCTGTGGCATTCAGATTGCCACCAAGAATGATCGCATCGTGGCCACCAAGGGCGACCCTGATTCTCCCGTTAATCGTGGCCTCAACTGTATCAAGGGCTATTTTAACGGCAAGATTCTCTACGGTGAAGATCGCCTGACACAGCCGTTACTGCGGATGAAGGATGGTAAGTTCGATAAGCAAGGTGACTTCGTGCCTGTCTCCTGGGATCGCGCCTTCGACGAGATGGAGAAGCAGTTCAAGAAGGCTTATAAGGAAAAAGGGCCTACAGGTGTAGCGGTGATGGGATCGGGGCAGTACACCATTCAGGAAGGCTACGCCGCTTCAAAATTGATGAAGGCCGGTTTTCGTAGCAACAATATCGATCCCAATGCCCGCCATTGCATGGCTTCGGCAGTGGCTGGCTTTATTCAGACCTTCGGCATTGATGAACCGGCGGGTAATTATGATGACATCGAGCACACTGACACAATGGTGCTGTGGGGTGCCAACATGGCCGAGATGCATCCGATTCTCTGGGGACGCATCGTTGATCGCCGTTTGTCTAACGATAAGGTGCGCATCGTCAATCTTAGTACCTACAGCAATATGTCGTCTGACCTTGCTGATCTGGAAATTATTTTCAAGCCTTCGACAGATCTGGCGCTGCAAAATTACATCGCCCGCGAGATTATCAAACGCGATGCGGTTAACTGGAATTTCGTCAACAAACATTGCGCCTTTGCCACTGGCCCCTACGATATTGGTTACGGCATGCGCGGTAACGATAAGTTTGCCTTTGATGCTGAAAAGGATATTCAGGCCAAACAGCGCAACATCCATCTGGATGCCGATGAAGCCATTGCTCAGCGCCGCAAGTCAGGAGATGAAGTCGAGCAGGCCAATAGCAAATCGGCAGGCAAGCACTGGCAGATTCAGTTTGAACATTTCAAACAGGCGATTGAGCCTTATACCCTGGACTATGTCGCTGAGCTGGCCAAGGGTGATGCCGATGAACCGCTAGAGCAGTTCAAACAAAAACTGCAACAGCTGGCCGATTTTTATATTGAAGACCAGCGCCGGGTGGTGTCGTTCTGGACCATGGGCTTTAATCAACATCAGCGCGGCACCTGGGTTAATGAGCAGGCTTATATGAATCATCTGCTGCTGGGCAAACAGGCCAGCCCCGGCAACGGTGCCTTTTCGCTCACGGGCCAGCCTTCGGCATGCGGTACGGCGCGTGAGGTGGGTACCTTTGCCCATCGTCTGCCAGCCGACTTGGTGGTTATGAATCCCAAGCATCGTGCCTTTGCCGAGGACATCTGGAAACTGCCAGCCAAGACGCTAAATCCAAAAGTAGGCAGCCATATCACCAAGATCATGCGCGACTTGGAAGATGGTTCGGTGGGCTGGCTCTGGGTGCAGGTCTGCAATCCCTTTCAGGGCACGGCCAATGCCAACCACTGGATTAAGGCGGCGCGCGAGATGGATAACTTTATCGTTGTTGCCGATGCCTATCCCGGTATCTCAACCAAGGTGGCAGATCTGGTTTTGCCCGCAGCGATGATCTTCGAAAAATGGGGTGCCTATGGTAACGCCGAGCGCCGCACTCAGCTATGGCGTGAGCAGGTGTCGCCACCGGGCCAGGCGCGCAGTGATGTTTGGCAGATTTTGGAATTCTCAAAACGTTTCAAACTGAAAGAGGTGTGGGGTGAGCAGTCCATTCCTGGTCTCAAAGACAAGGGTTTTGATGCGAATACTCTGCCGGATGTGTTGGCAACAGCCAAAGAAATGGGCTATTCGCCCGACAGCACACTGTACGATGTGTTGTTTGCGACCAAAGAACACAAAGCATTCAAATGGCCCGATCCAATTGCCAAGGATCATGACAACCACACGGTGGATTTGCTTGGTGATGGCTGGTTTGTCGAGAAGGCCTTGTTTGAGGAATACGCCAAATTCGGTCGCGGCCACGGCCATGATCTGGCACCTTTTGATCTTTACATGCATGACGATGTGCGTGGTCTGAAGTGGCCAGTGGTGGATGGCAAAGAGACCCATTGGCGCTTCAATGAAAAGTACGATCCCTATGCCAAAAAAGGCAGCGGTTTTGATTTTTACGGCAAGGCGCTCAAGGCCATCCCCAGCGGTGATCTCGATGGTGTTACCAACAAAGAAAAGATTAACCTGGCAGGTAAGGCCAAGATCTTTTTTCGCCCCTATGCCGCACCAGTGGAACAGCCCGATGAAGACTACAAACTGTGGCTTTGCACTGGCCGGGTACTGGAGCACTGGCATAGCGGCACCATGACCCGGCGTGTGCCTGAACTGCATCGTGCTGTGCCCAATGCCTTGTTGTATATGCATCCGCGTGATGCTGACGCATATGGCCTCAAACGCATGGACGTGGCCTGGATTGAATCGCGCCGCGGCAAAATCAAGGCGCTGGTAGAGACCCACGGCGGCCGTAACCGCATGCCTCGTGGCACTGTCTTCGTGCCCTGGTTTGATGAAGGGGTGTTCATTAACAAACTGACCCTGGATGCCACCTGCCCGATCTCGAAACAGACGGACTTCAAAAAGTGCGCGGTCAAGGTCTACAAGGCCTGAGCTGACTAAGTGGAGATGAACATGAAAAACAGAATCATGAAAACAGCGCTGGTGACTTGTCTGGCAGGTTTCATCGGGGTTGCCCATGCAGAAGAGGGCATTGCCGGCAGTGAAATGGGTTTAAGTAAACAGAGTGTCTTTGATGTGCCTACACCTGAGGCTTTTCATTATCACGGAGTAATGCCTGGTGGTGACCCAGTCTACAATCGTGCCTACCCAGGTGCGCCGCCGCAGATTCCGCATAGTATTGAATTGTTGACGCCCGTAAAGGCCGCGCTGAACTATTGCCTCAGTTGTCACGGTAACTCGGCTGAGCTTAGCCAGCCCTTAAAAGGCAAGCCAACACCGATTCCAGTCAGCCACTATACCGATCTGCGCCATAAGCCCGGTGCGGCGACTAAACAGCTGGTAGGGGCACGTTATGTCTGCACCCAGTGTCATGTGCCGCAGGCGGATGTGGCACCACTGGTGAAGAATAAGTTCTGATTACGAGGCCGTGTCAGGGGCAGTCGATGATGTGGATAACAGTCGCCGCGCTTTTTTGCGCGGTGCCTTTTTTACCCGTGAAGGCCGAGAGGGCTATGAACAACAGCAGCAGCCTTTAGGCCCAGCACCACCTTGGCATCAAGACAGGCTTGATCTGCAACGTTGTCAGGCCTGTGCTGCACCCTGTGTTAGCGCTTGTCAGGCACAGATCATCAAGCTTCATCCCGACACTCACCTGCTGGCCCGTCAGCCGTATCTGAATTTTGCAGAGACTGGCTGCACCTTTTGTGGCGATTGCGTCATTGCTTGTCCGATGGCGCTGGACAAATCAGTTAAGCCTCCCAGACTTGGGCGGGTAAAGTTAGATCAACAATCCTGCCTAGCCTGGAATGGGGTGTTTTGCATGAGTTGTCGCAGCCACTGCGATCATGATGCCTTGTCGTTTGATAAACAACGCCGCATGCAGCTGGACGAAAATGCCTGCTTGGCTTGCGGCCAGTGTCTCTCAGTTTGTCCTAATCAGGCTCTCGGTTTTCATCTGCCCGGCGTTACTTAACAATCTGTTGAGGGCAGCACTAATAATTCTGAACACGCATATTGTGCCCAAAATCCACCGACTCCTGCGTTGCAACGCTTCGTAATAACCGGCCATTTCGTGCGATTCGCGCCTTGAGTCGATAAATTTTGAATCGTATTCAAAATTATTAGGAGAGCCTATCTGAAATTGGACAGCCGTACCGATAATGTGCCAACCCTGGTGGGAAAACGACTGATTGAGTTAGACTAATCACATCATAAAACGAGACTGACAATGAAACTTTACGCGTCGCTGACATCACCTTATGCGAGAAAGGTGCGAATATGTTTGATAGAAAAGGGGCTGGATTATGAGTTTATTGTTGAACTGCCTTCAGACCCGGCTGCGACAGTGGTGCGCCTTAATCCACTAGGCAAGGTGCCATTATTGCAGTGTGATGATGGTGAGGTAGTATTTAATTCACCGATGATTGTTGAGTATATCGATACTCTTGAGGGCGTAGCCTTGATTCCAACTGCAGCAAAACGCCTGTATGTACAACGCTGGCATGCACTTGGGGATGGTATTATCGATGCGGTTGTCGCCCGTATGCTGGAATTGCGTCGTGGCACTGAGCATCAGGATGCAGCCGTCATTCAAAAACAGGAAGCCAAAGTGGGCGCAGCATTAAGCTTTGCTGACGGGCATTACCAAGGTGGTGAGTTTCTTGAAAGTGCTCAGTTCAGTCTGGCAGATATCGCCTTGGCTGTTGCTCTGGAATATATTGATTTTCGTTATCCGCATGACTGGCGTTTAAATTATCCACGGTTGACTCAGTGGTTAAGTAACATCCGCCAGCGGCCATCTTTCCAAACAACCGTTGCTCAAGAATAAAGTTGAGGGTTATTGAATGGCCGAGACAAAAAAAAGCATTGAGCAGTTAAAGGAAATTGCTGCTAATACGCTTGATTATTACAATCAAAAAGCGGATGACTTTTTTGCCAATACGATAGACCATGATGTTGAACAGAATATTTCCTCATTATTACAAAATATTAATGCCACGCCGCCTTTTACAATTCTGGACGTTGGCTGTGGCCCGGGGCGCGACCTGAAGACATTTACTCAGCGTGGTCATGCTGCCATTGGCCTGGAGGGTGCTGCGCGATTTGTTGAAATCGCCAAATCCCATAGTGGCTGTGAGGTGTGGTTACAGGATTTTCTTAATCCTGTTTTACCAGATAACTATTTTGACGGTGTATTTGCAAACGCATCCTTGTTTCATGTTCCCTGTCAGGTCTTGCCCGGGGTATTGCTAAAATATCATGCCGTGCTTAAACCAGGTGGCGTATTATTCAGCTCCAATCCGCATGGTATGAATGAAGAGGGTTGGATGAATGGTCGCTATGGTGTCTATCATGATCTGGCCAGATGGCGTGACTATTTACAGACAGCGGGGTTTGTGGAGTTGATGCATTACTATCGACCAGAAGGCCTGCCACGTGAGCAGCAACCATGGTTGGCAAGCGTTTGGCGAAAAGCCTAATCATTAACCATCTTTGCGTCGCTATTCCTTATATGACCCTTTGATTATGTTTCTTTGACGTAAAACAAAATCGTTGTCTGATGAATAGATCAATATTCCATACCTTAGTTTCTATCATTTTTATGGGCGTAAGCTGTAATGCGTTTGCTATGCAAGGGGTTGCTTCCGATGAAGATAAGCTCACTGTCAGCGTTTTGATTGAGGATAAAAGCAGTCAGTCCAGTGGTGTGTTTGATACAGTGATCAGTAAGCTGGATGTAACGCATAGTTCCATTTCCAATAAGCTTGAAAAAACGGCTGTTTCAATTGATTCTTTTTTTGCTAATGACCGTGTATTTGAACGGAGTAACCATAGCTATATGCGTATTGCCCTGGATATGGTTTCTAAAGAATACGATGGCTTAGGTTTCGCTGGCGACTTGAAATTAAAAGTTGATTTGCCACACATTAAAAAACGCTTGAAACTGCTGATTGAAACAGATTCACAGCGCGATTCAAAAGAAAACCTGGATCAGCTACCCGCTGATGTTGTTCAGGAAAGAGATTTTTTTATCTCGCTGGAAAGAAAGTTGGGTGGTGTAAAACGATGGGATATTCGGCCTTCACTGGGGATCAAGATAAATACCCCGATTGATCCATTTGCACGCTTGCGCACATTTAGATATTTTGCACTCGATAACTGGTTGTTACGTGCTTCGAATAGCCTGGCCTGGTATGACTCTCGTGGATACGGTGCTGATGGTGCTTTGGAGTTTGATCGGGAAATAAAAAAAGGACTGACATTTCGAGTTACCTCGAAGCTGAAATGGCAGGAAGAAGAAATGTTTAGGCGTTTTGATCAAACGCTGACACTGTACCAGCAGATTAATGCGCGTCAGAATATGGCCTATCAGATTGCTGGCTTTGCCGATGATGAAAATAACTGGCTATCAAATAAGTATTATATGCGTATCCGTTATCGTAAGGCGCTTTACAAAAAATGGATGTTTGGTGAAATTATTCCACAACTGACTTTCCTTAAAGAATCAGGTTTTCATAACGAAAGTTCAATTACCTTCCGTTTGGAGATGGTGTTTGGTGAACGCTACCGATGATTCAGATTGCCTGTCTCTAAAAATATTAGAGAGGTTAGTTTTTTGTTTTCCCGCTACGATAAGTCCAGCAGTTCCAACACTCGTTTATCTAGCAATGCAGCATAAGCTTTAAACACCATTCTAAGTTTAAGATAGACATCAACACTGGAAAAGGCATCATCACTGGCGTATTCAAGTTGTAACGGTGATAGAGTCTCAACCGCCCAGTTGGATGTCGTGGCCCGTTTACTTTTACGCAGTTTCTGATTCAAGACCAGGGCCACCAGCTGTTTTGAACCGACACTGTTTCTGCGGCCAAAGGCTCGAAATATCTTGCCCAAATCAATAAAGCCAGCGGGATGAAACATATAGTCACGTCTCAGTTTACTGAGGTCATCACTCAGACCAACGCCAATCTTTATACTTTTTTCATGCATCACAAGCTTAGCTAATGCGGCAGCATCGCTAATTTTTTGCATTTTAAAGATATAACATTTTTGGCTTGAACTGATTTGAATGATGGAAATTCCGTTGCTCTTTTCACCCTTTTTAAAGTTTGGTTTTGATTCCGTATCAAAACCAAGATAACGGACTTGAAGCAGGTCATGCACAGCGAGATCGAGATTATGATCATCCACCAAAATCACTTCACGACCATGATCCTCAAAACGGGGCAGGCCGGCAATCACAGTCTTATCGACCTGGCTGGTGTAGTGTTTCACCAAGCTTTGATATTCAGCGGTCTTATTATCCATCAAATTTTTAGTAGGTTAGGGGAGAGAACAGAAGAGTCTAATTATGCAGTCAAAATAATACGCCCGGTGACAGATAACGCCACTGGCCCGGTTGTAGTTTACCCATTGATACACGACCAATGCGAAGGCGCTTCATCGATACCACTGTCAGCCCAACGTTGTTGCACATAAACTCAATCTGACCGGGGCGCACATTCTTCATCGCAAAGCGTAAGTTGGTTTCATTCTGCCAACTCACTTTTGTGGCCGGAAGATTCCAGCCATCACGCATCATTTTTTTATTAAGCCGCTCAAGACCATCAGGCTCAATCTCATCGCTTACTTCTACGCTGTACTCTTGCTCATTTTTACTGGCATCTTCAATCAAACGCTTTACTACACGGCCATCCTGGGAAAATACCACCAGCCCGGTCGCTTTAGTTTCAAGTGGCGCAGTTGGTTTCAGTCTGGCAAAGTGGCGTTTGAGGGTGCGAATGTCAGAGTTATCATTTTGTGCACGCGTTGCCGGGGTGATTAGTTGCAACTGGGCAGCCGGGTCGTTGACATCAATGCCAGCAGGCAAATGTAGCAAAATGGTCATCAATGCCAGCGGTGTCAGCGTCGCATCAGCGTGTAGTTCAACCTTTTGCTCTGCTACCATAAACTGCGGTTGATCAATGATTTCACCATCAACCAGCACCCAGCCACCTTCAATATATTTTTGCGCATCACCGCGAGAACATTGGATTAACTTCACCAAATGTTTGTCAAGACGGATAGGCTCACTCATGATGGTGACATCTTATTGCATACCCGTAGCAGTGTTTTTTTTATCATAGAAGTATTCTTGAAAGACATCACAACTAACTGTTAATGAATGTTTATGTTTAATTAACAACCGCCATTGTAACACAGCTATGCATGGGGATTGTCTTGGCAAGCTTAAATGAACCTGACTGCAACGCAGCAAAAATCCACAAATGGACGGATAAGCTATAGCCTCGATAATTATGTTGCCATTGGCAAGCCTGAAGCAAGTAGCCCGGATGAAGAGAAGCGTAATCCGGGATGGTGTTGAGGTTACAGGAGTCGATCAGGCCGCCGCTTGATTTAACTGGCTAAACACCAGATTTGACCATAACTCTTGAAAAATTGATCATGATGTCGGTTGCCCCTAAATAATTGATTGCGGCCTCTGCGCAAACTAAGCTTACTACCGCTGGCAATAATCACAAGATAACGCTATGGATTATGAGTTCCGCCGTAACCTTTACGGACACTATCAAGCTGAATTTTCAATGGGTCATGAAGCCTTCGGGCTGTGGTTGACTGAGGAGTTAGCGACTAATCTGGCTATGTTAAGCAGTCTGCTGGTTAAAATTGATATGCTGAAAAGTCGCCAAAGCTGGCAATACCTGCAGCCTGGGCAGGAGTTTATACTAACCATGAGTCAGGACGGTGTTGAGGTACGCGCAGCGCTGCTTGACGACATTGCTGATGAAGCACCTGACGAGCTCAATCACTATGATCAAGAATCTTATGCCTGTTGTGGTTTGGATGATTTTCGGCAGCTGCTACAATCATGGGCAGAGTTTATAAAAGCCTCTGACTAAATCCGTGAATCATAGTATGAATAATGTTGTGGCTGTATTTCAGACAGAAGCTGTTGTGAAATAATGACAATTTAGAACAGGAAAGACGCGTGACCAATAACGATATTCTCCGCCGTATCCGCTATATCTTTGATCTTAATGATTCAAAAATGATTGAGTTGTTTAGCCTGGCTGATTATGAGGTAACGCGTGAGCAGATTAGCGATTGGTTAAAAAAAGAGGAAGACCCAGCCTCTAAAAAACTAAATGATATCAAATTGGCGATATTTTTAAATGGCCTGATCGTTGATAAACGAGGTAAAAAAGAGGGGCTAACTTCGAAGCCTGAAAAACGTTTGTCTAATAATATTATTTTTAGAAAATTCAGAATTGCACTCAATATGAAAGATGAAGATATGTTGGCGATTTTGACCTTGGCAGGTTTGACTATGAGCAAGTCTGAATTAAGCGCTTTTTTTCGTAAACCGGATCATAAAAATTATCGTGAGTGTAAAGATCAGGTCTTGCGTAATTTTTTGACGGGTTTGCAGCTTAAGTATCGGCCTAAAAGTGTATCTACAACCGGGTTCAAGTGGCGCTAGGGTCTTGGACTGAAAATGAATAATGGTCAATCTGAAATGCAGAAACCGGCTGCTACCAATTGGCATGCGGAAAGTCCGGAATCAGCACTGGAATTATTGACAACAAATCTGGATGGTTTAACCACGGCGGAGGCTGAGAACAGGCTTGCTCAGTACGGCCATAACCGGCTTGCCGAAGCCAAAACACGCAGCTTACTGGTACGGTTCTTCTATCAATTTCACAATGTTTTAATCTATGTGCTGATTGCAGCGAGTGCCGTTACTGCCATGTTGGGGCATTGGGTGGATGCCGTTGTTATTCTAGGCGTGGTACTGATGAATGCGGCGATTGGTTTTGTTCAGGAGGGCAAGGCTGAGAACGCGTTGCGTGCCATCCGGCAGATGCTTGCCCCAACTGCCATGGTGATGCGCGATGGCCGACAAATGAAGGTTCAGGCTGAGGCGTTGGTGCCTGGTGATATCGTTATGCTGCAATCAGGCGATAAGGTGCCGGCAGACCTGCGCTTGTTACGGAGCAAGGGCTTGCAAGTTCAAGAATCGGTTTTGACTGGCGAGTCGATGGCGGTGGAGAAGCTTGTCGATCCTGTGCCGGTGCAAGCAGTGATCGGCGATCGCCGTTGCATGGTCTATTCAAGTACGCTGGTGACTCATGGCCAGGGCGGCGGGGTGGTGGTGGCAACTGCTACGCAAACAGAAATTGGCCGCATCAGCACGCTGGTTTCGACAGTGGCGTCGGTGACGACACCTTTGTTAAATCAAATGGCTCAATTTGGCCGTTGGCTCACACTGGCTATTCTGGTTGTTGCCGCAGTGACCTTCGTTTTCGGTTCGCTGATTCGGGATTATGCCCTTGCTGAAATGTTTCTTGCCGCTGTTAGCCTGGCGGTGGCAGCGATACCTGAGGGTTTGCCTGCAATCATGACCATTACACTGGCCATCGGTGTGCAGCGTATGGCCAGGCGTAAAGCCATTATCCGCAAGTTACCAGCCGTTGAGACATTGGGTGCGGTCAGCGTGATCTGTTCTGATAAAACCGGCACCCTGACCCGTAATGAAATGACCGTGCGCAGCATTGTCACCGCCGATGATCTTTTTAAGGTAGGCGGGACGGGCTACGATCCCCATGGTGCAATCTCGCTGCTGGATGGGAAACCGTTATCCGAAGTGAAACCGTTTTTAAAACAACTTGCCCGGGCTGCTATGCTTTGCAATGACGCTTCGCTGGAACAAAGAAAAGATGACTGGCTGGTTCATGGTGATCCTATGGAAGGTGCGTTGCTGGTGGCCGGTTTAAAGGTCGGGCTGGATATTGAAATAGAAAAAAAACAGTATCCTCGTACCGATCTCATTCCTTTCGAATCAGAGCATCGTTTTATGGCAACGCTGCATCACAGTCATACTGGGGAGGCCTTCATTTTTCTCAAAGGTGCGCCCGAGCGTGTTTTGGAGATGTGTGCCTATCAACGCATGAATGACAGCGATCAGCCATTGGCGGAGGATTTCTGGTTGAACTGTATTGAAGACATGGCAGGACAGGGCCAGCGTGTATTGGCCATTGCCGTTAAGCCTGTTCATCATGATCAGGTTGAACTCAGTTTCAGTGATGTCGAAGATGACCTGATTATGTTGGGGATGTTTGGTTTGATTGATCCCCCCCGTGAGGAAGCGATTGAGTCGGTGCATACCTGTGACAAGGCAGGCATCAGAGTCAAAATGATCACCGGCGATCACGCCGCAACTGCCCGTGCTATTGCCCGGCAACTGAAGCTCAGAAATAGCGATAAGGTGCTCACTGGCCAAGAGCTGGATATGATGAGCGAGGCGGAATTGCGGCAGTGTGTGCAAGATGTTGATATCTATGCCCGGGTGAGCCCTGAGCACAAACTGCATCTAGTGCGGTTATTACAAGAGCAGGGTTTAATCGTTGCCATGACCGGCGATGGTGTTAACGATGCCCCGGCCTTGAAACGTGCTGATGTCGGCACCGCCATGGGCCAAAATGGCACAGAAGCCGCCAAGGAGGCCGCCGAAATGGTCTTGGCTGACGATAATTTCGCCTCAATCACTCACGCGGTGGAAGAGGGGCGTACGGTTTACGATAATCTTAAAAAGGCCATTCTGTTTATTTTGCCAACCAATGGTGGTGAGGCGCTGATTATTCTGGCAGCCATCTTGTTTGGTTTTCAGCAGCTCCCCTTAACGCCGGTACAGATTCTTTGGGTGAACATGATTACCGCCGTCACTCTGGCGTTGTCACTGGCATTTGAACCGCCTGAACAGAACGTGATGCGCCGCCCGCCGCGTGATGCCCGCGAACCTCTGCTCAGTTTGTATCTTGTTTGGCGGGTTGCGTTTGTGTCCGTTATTTTGATGAGTGGAACCTTCGGGCTATTTCTCTGGGAAATGGGGCGGGGTGTCAGCATTGAGCACGCCCGCACGGTTGCGGTGAATACACTAGTGATGTTTGAGATTTTTTACCTATTCAATGCCCGTTATATCAGTGCCTCGGTATTTAACCGGGCCGGCCTGACTGGTAATCGTTATGTGTTAATCGCCATTGCTGTGCTTATTGTGTTTCAGCTTGGCTTTACCTATCTGCCACCGTTGCAGACTTTATTTGGCACCACAGCAATTGAGGCCGGTATCTGGTTTCGAATTTTTCTGGTGGCCTCGTCAGTATTGTTTCTGGTTGAGCTGGAGAAGTATTTTGTGCGCCGAAACAGACCGGCCTAAGGCTAAAAACATCTGGTTTTTTAGTTGCTGATATGCATCTCCTGTAACAGCGATATTTCTGAGTTTTATTTTTCTTTACCACGAATTCTTCTGGCGAATATTTTTATTATTTCCAGTCCTTGTGAATCTCAAAATAAGTCCTAAATTCAAAGTATGGATGGTGGATAGATTTAAGAAGATTGGGTCTGTTTACTATTTCCATGTTGAACTTAAATGCAGATACGACAGGAGGATGCAATCATGAATAAACAAATGAGTCAAAAATCAACGACTCCTGAAGCCGCAGGAAGGATGCAGCATCAGAGGGCGCGTGCCTTGAGTCCACTTGATGAAATGGATCGTCTGTTTGATAGCTTTTTTCCGCGTGGCTGGATGCAGCCATTACGGCGTGATTGGCCAGAGTGGGGCGAATTGTCAGCCCCTTTTGATGGACGCGCGCCCAAGGTCGATGTAGTGGAACGGGATAATTCTGTTGTTGTACGCGCTGAGCTGCCCGGGATGGATAAAGACAACCTGGATATTTCCCTCACTGAAGACAGTGTCACCATCACAGCAACCACCAAGCAGGAGAGCGAGGAAGAGAAGGGCGACTATCATCGCCGTGAAATCTCCCAGGGTTCGTTCTCTCGCATGCTTGCCTTACCCGCTGCGGTACAAAGTGATCAGGCCAAGGCCAGTTTTAAGAATGGTGTGTTGGAACTGACGCTGCCCAAGGCTGCACCAGCCAAACGCCATAGCATCAAGGTGGAGTAGATGCGACGACTGGGTCTGCCCCGTGCCCGGTTGTTGCGGTGGGCATGGGGCTTGGGATGGACTTCACAAGCAGGAGGAGATGGTTATGTCTACACTTGAAGATCTTCGTGGTGGTATGACACGGTTTTGGGACTCACTGGCTGAGGGATGGCGGCATCTTGTATCGCGCGCGTCAGGCGCGCTGACCCGTTTTAAGCCCTCTAAATCCGCAGACGCTGCGGTGTTACCCGAGGCTGTTCAAGGCAATCAATGGGGCTTGCTTGCAGCAGATCTGTTTGATGATGGTGAAAAGATTGTGGTGCGGTTAGAGGCCCCTGGCATGGAGCAGGATGATTTCGATGTTCACATTCACGATGATGCGCTGATTGTGCGTGGAGAAAAACACTATCAGCGTGAGCACAGTGAAGGGGGGTATCGAATCGCCGAGTGTGCCTACGGTTCATTTGAACGGGCGATTGCACTGCCGGATAACGTTGATGGGAGTCAGGCCAAAGCAAAATACCGTCGCGGTGTGCTGCGTATTGAAATACCCAAGACCAGCGGTAAACGTTATGCCGTGAAGATTGCAGCGAATTAGCGCTGGCCTTTGCTGACCGTTAACCTGCCGCGATTGATTGTTGGATTTGTTAATCGCGGCAGACGGGGTTTGATGGTTTTTTTGATTTTCTTAGGAGGTTGTATTGGAGTTTAAAAACTATTACACAGTGTTGGGGGTTGAGCGCAGTGCTACTCAGGATGAGATCAAGCGCGCCTATCGAAAGATGGCGCGCAAGTTTCACCCGGATGTGAGTAAAGAGTCTGATGCCGAGGTTCGTTTCAAAGAGGTGGGCGAGGCTTACGAGGTGCTGAAGGATCCGGAAAAGCGGGCGGCCTACGATCAATTGGGTGCTCGCTGGAAGGAGGGGCAGGATTTCCAGCCACCACCGGGGTGGGATCAGGGCTTTGAGTTTCATGGCGGTGGTTTTACCGGCGCGGACGCATCGCAGTTTAGCGATTTTTTTGAATCACTCTTTGGCGGTGCCCAGGCCGGGCATGGCTATGCAGGTGCTGGTCAGATGAATATGCATGGCGAAGATACCCATGCCAAGGTGCTTATCGATCTGGAAGATGCCTACCACGGTGCAACGCGTACTATTACCTTGCGTCATACCGAGCTGGGAGGCGGTGGCCGTCCCGTGCTTAAGACGCGGACGCTTAACGTGAGCATTCCCAAGGGAGTGCATCAGGGGCAACACATCCGTTTGGCGGGTCAGGGGGTTGCGGGTGTGGGACAGGGCAAGGCGGGGGATCTCTATCTGGAGATCGAATTCAGGCCGCATGCGTTTTACCGGGTTGACGGTCGGGATATTTATCTTGACCTGCCCATTGCCCCCTGGGAGGCGGCGTTGGGTGCTAGCGTCAAGGCGCCTACCCCGAGTGGTGCGGTGGAGCTGAAAATACCGTCTGGCTCGAAACCGGGTAGCAAGATGCGCCTTAAGGGAAGGGGGATTCCCGGCAACCCAGCGGGTGACCTCTACGCGGTGCTACAGGTGGTGGTGCCGGTGGCAGACAATGCTGAGGCGAAGGCACTTTATCAGCAGATGAAAGAGAAACTGGCGTTCAATCCACGCGCCGGATTGGGGGTCTAAATGAGCATTAAATCCTACGTAATGAGTGGCTGTGTCATTGAAGAAGAGGTGGAGCTGTCATTGGCCGAACTGAGCCAAGCCTGTTGTGCCAATGCTGAGTGGTTAATAGCGCTGGTGGCGGAAGGCATCCTTGAACCGCGTTTAGGCGCGCAACACTGGCGTTTCGGTGGTGAGAGTCTTTATCGTGTTCGCACTGTACAACGTTTGCAAAGGGATTTGGGCGTTAACATGGCCGGGGCAGCGCTGGCGCTGGAGTTGCTGGAAGAGGTTGATGCCCTGCGTACACGGCTGGCAGTGCTGGAGACGATTGATCGTGAAGATAGTTGAACAGATGGATGCAGAACTGTGGCGTCAGCGTGCCTTGCTGAATCGTCTGTAAATGGTGGTTCTGCTGGCTGTGATGGCAGCCTTTTCAGCACTTTTGGATTGAAGGAGAAGAAGTTTTATGAGTGACGCTTTACATATTGTCTGTCCCCACTGCACTGCGACTAATCGCATCCCTGCTGCTCGTCTGGCGGATGGCCCCAAATGTGGCAAGTGCCACCAAGCCTTGTTTGCTGCTCATCCGGTTGAGCTAACAGCGACGACCTTTGCCAGCCACATCGGCCGTAATGATATTCCAGTGCTGGTTGATTTCTGGGCACCTTGGTGCGGGCCGTGCAAGGCGATGGCCCCTGCCTTTGAACAGGCTGCCGTCCAGCTGGAACCGCAGGTGCGTCTGGCCAAGGTTAATACCGAGGCAGAGCAGCAGCTGGGGGCCCAGTTTAATATCCGCAGCATTCCGACACTGGCACTGTTTCGCGGCGGCAAAGAGATTGCCCGTCAGCCGGGGGCAATGGGCGCCGCGGATATTGTGCGCTGGGTTCAGTCGCAGATGTAAATCGCAGTGGAATGCCGCTACACTCAAGAGAAACAAGTTGAATAAGGTGCCTGCCATGCAGCGAGCAACAGATGACTACAGTCGGCAAACGGCGGTTGAGTCTGCGCAACAATGGCAATCCGACACTCTGCAGGGCCTAAGCGCTGAGGCTGTTGCTAATCGCCTTGAGCAGTATGGCTATAACGAGATCGAGGAGCGAGAAGAACCGCTCTGGCATCGCATTTTTCGTCGCTTCTGGGGCCCGATTCCGTGGATGATCGAAGTGGCGGCCATTCTCTCCGCCGTGGTGCAGAAATGGGAAGATTTTTTCATCATCAGCGTTATGTTGTTGATCAACGCCGGGCTCGATTTCATGCAGGAGCACCGGGCACTCAACGCGCTTAAGGCACTCAAACAACGGCTGGCCAACGAGGTCATCGTGCTGCGCGGGGGTGATTATAAAACCGTGCTGGCACGGCAGCTGGTGCCGGGTGATGTGATTAAACTCAAGCTGGGGGATATCGTCCCCGCTGATGTGCAGCTGCTGTCGGGTGATTACCTGCTTATCGACCAGGCGGCACTCACGGGTGAATCCCTGCCGGTGAGCAAAAAGATCAATGAGGTGGCCTACGCCAACACCATCGTCAAGCAGGGCGAGATGCTGGCATTGGTGGTCAACACGGGGATGCGCACTAATTTCTCCAGTGTTGTCTCTCTGGTGGCCAAGGCTCAGCTTGAACAGCACAGCCATTTTCAGAAAATGGTTATTCGGATTGGTAATTTTCTCATTCTGATGACCTTGGTCCTGGTGGCGCTGATTATTCTGGTGGCCATGTTTCGCCATGAACCGTTTCTTGAAATCGTTCGTTTTGCGCTGGTGTTGACGGTGGCTGCGATTCCTGTGGCACTGCCAGCGGTGTTGTCAGTCACCATGGCGGTGGGGGCAGTGAATCTGGCGCGGCGGCAGGCGATTGTCTCGCGTCTGACTGCCATCGAAGAGCTGGCCGGGGTGGATATCTTCTGCTCTGACAAGACCGGCACCCTGACCAAAAACGAGATGAAGGTGGCAGATCCAGTGGTGTTGGCTGGCTTCAGCGAGCGTGAACTGTTTTTATACGCGGCGCTGGCATCGAAACTGGAAAATAACGATCCTATCGAGCTGCCGATTTTTCACCACATTGATGAGCACTACCATGATTTGAATCTACGTGATTATCAGCAGACGGCCTTTATTCCTTTCGACCCGATTCGCAAATGTACCGAAGCCACGATTGAAAAGGCGGGGCAACCGTTTGTGGTGGTCAAGGGGGCGGCGCAGGTGTTGATCGATATGGCGGCGCTGGATGAACAGCGTGGCCACGATCTTCACACCACGGTGGATCTGCTTGCTTCCAAAGGTTATCGTACCCTGGCGGTGGGGCGTAAAGAAGGAGATGAACCACTGGTATTGATTGGATTGATTCCGCTTTATGATCCGCCCAGAGAAGACTCCCGCGCCGTTATCGATGAGATGCGCGACTACGGCGTGACGGTGAAAATGGTCACCGGCGATAACATTGCCATCGCCAAAGAGGTGGGGCGTTTGTTGGACCTGGAGCAACGCACTATTCGTTCCGCGCAGCTTACCGGTGCGGCATCGGCGGAGCTGCTGACACTGATGGAGGCGCTAACCACCGCCATCTATCAGCGTCTTAACGCCGAGGTAGATCTGAAAGAGGCCAAACGGTTTGCCGCCGGGGTGATGGAGAGTCTGCAAGCGATTTACGATACCCGCCTGCTGGAGCGTGAATTTGTTCACACCCATGAGTCCGCCATCATCGAGATGATTGAAGAGGTGGATATCTTTGCCGAGGTAGTGCCAGAGGATAAATACCTCATCGTTGATACGCTGCAAAAGGCCGACCACATCGTCGCCATGACCGGCGATGGCGTCAACGATGCACCGGCGCTGAAAAAGGCTGATTGCGGATTTGCCGTCTCCAACGCCACCGATGCTGCGCGGGCGGCGGCGGATATCATTCTCACCGCACCGGGCCTGTCGGTAATCAACGAGGCGATTCGCCAGGCGCGCATCACCTTTGCACGGATGAAGAGCTACGCCACCTTTCGTATTGCCGAGACCATCCGCATTGTGCTCTTCATGACGCTCTCTATCATCGTTTTTGATTTCTATCCCATCACCGCGTTGATGATTATTCTGCTGGCGCTGCTTAATGACATCCCTATTCTCGCCATTGCCTACGACAACACCAAGGTCCATCGTCAGCCGGTGCGCTGGAATATGCGCGAGTTGCTTACCGTCTCCAGTGTGCTGGGGGTGATGGGCGTGGTCTCCTCGTTTGTACTGTTTTTTATTCTTCAGGAGCAGGGGGTTGATGAAGAGGTGATTCGCACCTTGCTGTTTTTGAAACTGATTGTTGCCGGTCATAGCACGCTCTATGTCACCCGTGCTGAAGGCTGGTTTTGGGAACGCCCCTGGCCCTCTCCACTGCTGTTTGGAGCCACCTTTGGCACCGAAATATTGGGCACCCTGATAGCTGTGTATGGTTTCATGATTACCGCCATTAGTTGGGAGTATGCCCTGTGGATTTGGGCCTATGCGTTGGTCTGGTTCCTGATTAATGATGCAGTAAAGGTGTGGACCTATAAATGGTTGCGACGAGAAGGGTTGATGGCTTGACCCATCGGTCAGGCATTGTTCCAAGCCTTGCCAGATAAAGGAAAAGCAAGAAAAACCAACATGTATACAGAGAGCAACTGATGGCAAGATTTAAAGTGTGCGGTTACACTCAAGCCAAGGTGTTATGCAAGGCTATTAGGTAAAATATAAAAAGGAGAAGTACGAGAACCTATATTGACAAAAGGCAAGAGAATGACTGTCAATCAACGGTCAATACAGTGTCTCAATCGCCAAGTGGTGTTGAATTGGCTCTTCAGTTTGTAGACAATCGGCCAGAGGCCTTGGCGCAAAAGAGTTTTCAAGCGCTTTCAAACGGCAGCGTTCAACATGGACCGGTTGCTCAACTGAAGGCAATGGCGGGCGGTGTTATTCAAAGAAGGCCTTTGAACCACAGTGAACGTGATCAGTTGGCAGAAGCCAGAATGCGCATAAAAAAACTTGGAGTTGAATATGATCAGGATAAATCTGATATTCAAGATGCACTGAAAATAAAAAATACTTATAACGATAGCCTGGAATATCTTCATAAGATAAATTTCGACCATATTCATGATGAAATAACCAAAGTCGATGAGTTTTTTGTCGACATTGAAGCTGTCTCAAGACAGGCAAATTCTTCTGAAAAATCATTGGATAAGTTGATAGTCAAGCTCAATGGCTATGAGTTTTCAGGGGGTAGAAACGCCATAAAGAATGCACGAAATGAGGTGGATAGAAAATTAAAATCTGAAGAACGGGATAATCTTACCCAAATAACCGACATGGATGAAAAGTTTTTTTCTGAGTATTTAAAAAAATCAAAATCGGCAATGACAGTTTATCGGGGTGATGGGCGAGGCGTGTCTGCTGATTTCCTGGAACACTATGTCAGAGGTGATGTTCTAGCTGGTGGTACTGAAGATATTTCCTTTTATGGTGTGGTTCAACATACACATTCAAGCACTGATAAAAATGGAATGGTGTCAACAACAACTGATAAGGATCAAGCTTTTCATTGGGCAGTGGATGATCACAATTACGGTGTGGTATACGAATTTCAATTAACCGAATATCTGCACGTTGAAAACCTGCTGGCAAGAAGAAAGTTTAAAAACCGTTTCGCTGCACAAAAAGAGATATTGGTGCCGGGGAATATTTCCGCCTCAGATATAGTGTCGGTGTCATTGTATAAAAAAGATGTGTTGGTTGACAAAACCAGTTTTTAGGTCGGCTCTATAAATTCCAGCATGGTAGTACAGGCAACTGCTGTTTCATAAAAAAGCCTGCTCTGTAAGATATAGAGCAGGCTGTTATTTGCGTTAATGGTGATTGTTTTTTTACAAAATATTTTTTAAACGTAACAGCTGGGTTTCACCGTTTGAGTCATCAACGCCGTCGTTGTCGTTAACCACCAGCACTGTGCCGTCAGCCGTTACGGCTATTCCTTCAATCTTTTCCAGAGTCAGGCCTCCGCTGGCGGCCAGATTACCCATAAGATCTTCGACAAGCTTTTTGTTGATGATTGGATAGGCAGTTGTGTCATTGCCATCATCAATCAGTGGAGTCAGCCCTGTGACAGTGAACTTATAGAGGCGCTTGATGGCAGCGTCAGGGCCGGCTTGGTTGTCGCGTTCAATGACCATGAACTCGTCATTGCCAAGGTAGGTGGTGTCAGATAGACCTACCCAGCCGCCGTTGGCGGATTCGATGGCATCGAGAGGGTAGTAGAAAAACGCCCATTCAGCTGTGAAGGTGTTGTATTGGCCGATGCGTACGTGGTTTTCTGTGTCGCCCTCCCAGGTACGCTGAAAGGCGACATAAAGAATTTCTGTGTTGCCATCCATTACAGATGCCACGCCTTCAAACCCAAACTGAAGTTGGCGCTTGGATACCTCTGTTGGCAGTGTTACCACCTCTTCAATTACGCCAGTTGAGGATGTATGAACTAACATGTTTTCAAATTTGAATGGCTTGGTTGTACTGCCGATACTGCCTTTGCCCTCAGAGGCTATCCAGAAGCCACCATTGGCTGAGGTGGTGATACCTTCAGGGTCAAGATTGACGCTCATATCGGCATCGCCATTCACCAGGCTGGCATCCACGGCTGCCAGCTTGCCGTTGGTATCTGTAAGACGGATGTCGTTGGTGATGAGTGCCGGTACCTTGGCGATGTCGATCTTTAAGATGCTGCTTGAGTCATAAAAGCTGTCCTTGACGGTGTAGGCGATGTTGTCATCCTGTAAATCCATGCTTAGGCCAGATAGTGCCCCCCAGCCGGTTGGCAGCTCGTTTTCAGCGCGGCTGAATACAATGCTGGGGTAGTTGGGGGCTTTCTCTTGTAATTGATATATGCTCAGTGCCGAACGAATTTTGTCACCGCGATCATCCTTTTCACCGGCGGCGACAAACAGGTTGCGCTCTGGAATGACCAGCAGGCCTTCCGGTTTTACTGCGGCAGGTAATAACTGTATAAATTCGGGATCAGCATTGTCTGCGATGGAATAAACCAGTACAACGCTGGAGCGTTCAGAGCCTATAAACATGAATTTTTTTTCGCCGTATGTGGCATATTCCACGTTTTCCGGTTCATTGCCTTTTTTACCTGCGCGTTTGTCCGGGAAGTGGCCGTGGGCGGTGATGATGTGTTCAAGTGTTTCTGCTGACTCATAGGTCACACTGCCATCTGTGTTAAATATAGTGAGACCTTTGCACGACACAATCACGAGTAAAAATGGCTAATATTCTCCTGCTTTTCGTTAGAAAACTTGTCAATAGCTCGCTATTAACTGCATTTTCTGCCTCAATCAGTAAAATATTA
>JAJRUN010000133.1 GCA_024277755.1 Gammaproteobacteria bacterium
ACTGGTTTCTTAGCTGCCTGTGCGGCAGTGAACATCTAGCGTCAATCAGGCTATCCCTCGCTGTTTTTCTTAGCTGCCTGTGCGGCAGTGAACTAGAAAAAATATAGTCTAACCTGCTAATTATTAAAGAACTTTCCATAAAAACAGAAGCCTACCCTATTTTTTTGGGACAGGTATAAGTTATTGTTTTTTATGCCTGTAGCCCTCTCACTCAAGAAAAGGGTTAAAACCAGGGGATCGTCGCGGTCGTGCTTAAGCCATAAGCGTTAAATTCTCCCGTTGTTGCATCGGTCAGAAGTGTCTGCTGTTCGATGAACAGGCGAAAGCACTGCCCAGTGCTATCACTCTTTAATTGCAGATAGGGCAATGCCAGGCCTTTTTCCACTGAATCCGGAATCAAGTCTTTAACTTCACTTTCCGTTACGCCTGGATGACGTTTGAGGTAACGCCTTCGCAAACGCTCTGCACTGGATTTTGTCTGTACCCGTTTCACCCGACGGTGTTGGGCATGCGTGGGGACAGGAGTGACTTCTTTCACATCCGTGTGATCACGCATACCTGTCAGCCAGTTCTGCGCCTGTAATTTGTGCAGCACTTCTTCACCACCATGCAGACGAAGAACGTTTCCCAAAGTGGATTTTGCTTCATCCATTTTGACAAAGCTGATACCTATTTCCCGGCATTGATGCTGCACCAGGACTCGATGCAACTTGGCAAAAAGTGCACTCATCAAAACTGCGGCAGAAAACTCCGGATCTGGCAAAATTATTATCTCCTGATAGTGGTCCATGGCTTAGTCCTTGCCGCTTGAGCCAAACACACCACCACGAACCAGGATCGCCATAACGTAGTGCTGATTGCTTACTTCGGGCTCTTTGTCTTTTAGCACCCAGCCATCCAGTAAGTTGTAGAAGTCAATTTTCTGCTTTGGCTGACGGTAGGCTTTACCCTGCGAGGTTACCGAGCCATAGGGTTCAACCGCGATGGGGCCGATGCCATCCATATCGTCATACCAGGTATCAATGGTTCGCAAGGCGTTACCAATCTTCTGGCTATGCATGCCGGCCACATCACCAATCTTATAAAGCGTTTTGCTCTTTTGGCCTTTTTTACTGTTGCCTGAATCAAGAATCAGTTCTTGTGATGGGTAGACTTCTTGTCCATCCCCAACCCGGGCGTAGGCAATAATCTCCAGCAGGATATAACGGTTACCTTGCAGGCCTTTTTCAATCACGCTGGCCAGGGCTGAAAAATCTTCTGTCGCATTTTCCGGCACATCAAAACCACGCAATGAGAAGTCCAGAGCATTGAAGGACCAACTCTCCGACGTGACCCCCTCTTTGGTAAGATTGGCCATAACGACCACTTGTTCGGCCCCAAGACGATTGCGCCAAAGAAAGCGCCCATTGGCAATGTTATAGGCATAACGCCGTGCCAATTCAGCAAAGCCATTTTTCTCTGCATAACCATCGACGGTGACTTTTAGCTTTTCCTGATAATCGCTGTTATTACAGGCCGATGGGGTGCCCGCACCACCCAATACTTTCAGGGTAAAACGCACCCGTAATGTATCGGCATCATTTGGCAACGTGGCGACATCAACCGTTTGCAGGTTTGGGTTTTCAATAGAGGCATCGAGCTTTGCCGGATCTTGGTCTTTGGTTTTCAAGCGATTCGAGATGGTTCCGCGTACTGATTTTTCCCGAATGTTTATTGGGGGCCATTGATGACCATTATCCTGGCTCCGCCAGTCACCGGCACTAAACAGTGCGTCGGATGGGTCAAGTTTGCGCTCAAATGCCAGTACGGAAGCGGTTTTTAGTTCAGGCATGGTTCAACTCCTTATGAATGAATATCAGTGGTGGTTGCATTAACAAAATCTGCATAGTGATTTCGGCATTGGTAGAGACCTTTTTCTACATCCACCTGCTGATGCCACAGCAGTTGTTGTAATGTGGTTAAACGATGAGGGCTGACCCATTCGCCCAGAGAATAAAGGTTCTCCACAAAGCAAAATGGGCTTTCATTGTCGCGGGCGTTGCGCACCTCCCCCGGTTGATAAAGGGGTGAGATGGCGGCATACCCTACCGGCAACGGCACCAGCCAACCGGGATGTTTGCGTATTCCCCACTGTGTTGCGCCGGGGTCATTCGGCTTGTCCGGGTCGGGCTGATCCGGCTCAATATTAAGGCGGACGAGATCCAGCAAGGCATCCAGGGTGCTGGTCTGATCCTGCTGCTGCTTCATTTCCGCCAAGTGAGCAAGCAAACGATCTTCCCGTTGCACCAGGGCAAAACCCGGCAGCAAGCGGCGGCGCAGTTTACGAAAAGCTTCATCCTGATCCGCCAGGCTTTGGGAAAGGGAAATAAGCTCCGCCTCATAACGTTTGCCCGCGCGCTGCGGCAGAATAGAACCCCCTGCAAGTCGCATGGCATGTGCGGTCTCCATCACTTCCGCTGCAAAATAAGTTTGGGCATCAAGGTCAAGTGTGTCGTGCAGGGTAAACAGCAGGCTGATCTCCATGTGAGCACGACCTTCTTCAATAATGGCGGCACTCTTGCCATCTTTACCCAGCGGGTTACGAGTCAGGTTGAACACCTGGGTATATTTCCCGGCCGGGCGCGTGACTTGCGGATCAAATTTGTGGCAGACGATGCCAACGCCACCAAAGCCTTTATCCAGCACGTTCGACAAACGCCTTTCCAGTGCATGAACAAAACCGGCAAAAGCAGTAGGCGATGGAAAACCCCAAGTCAGTGGGCCAGAAACGGCATTGGCGCTTTGCACCTGCAAACGTGGCAGGAGAATCAACGATTTTGCATCACTCATAACTATCAACCTCCAAATGCAATAAGCCCAACTCTTTCTCCAGATCCCCCATCCATTGCCGGGCAGAGCTTTCATCGAAGGGTAACGGCTTATTTGGCTTGCTCAGGCGGGCATTAAGCCAATTGGAAAAGTGCTTGCAGATATCTTCTTTCCATTCCCCGCTGTTATAAACAGTGGAAAATTCCGGATCTGTTTTTGCCCGCACGGGGTTGAACCAGCACTGCTCATTGATATTGAGTTTGCACGATTCATGCAGCGTCCAGGGCACATCCAGCTCGCGAAGCTCCGCGGCAAACAGCAACATTTCGTCGACCAGGTAGCCAACCAGTTCGATGCGTTTATTGCGAATACGCCTATTGCTTTTTACTTCCTGAACGCTGTAGAGAAATCCACTCAGTATCTTGACCAGTTCTCTGACCCGTCGGCGTCGGGCGAACCAGCCATCAAAGACGCTTTCTACGCGCAACGGTGGCTTGAGGGGATCGCTGTTCCACTGAGGGGGAAGCGAGGGCAACAGATAATTTTCGCCGTGGCGCTCGATATTGAGCTGACTGATATTTTGAGGATTGGTGCCACCAAATTGCTGGATCACGACATTTGGATATTCCCGATAGCCATGGGCAAAAGGGATATTGCTTCGACGTGCTTCCCTTGCGGCCTTGGCCTCTTCAGAGAAGCGATCTTCACGAAGAGTACTCCAGACCTTGTGCACCAAAGATGATGGAAACAGCGGTGCAAGCAGATGATAGCCCTCTCCAGTCAATGGCCAGTAGATCTGTTTGGCCAGCGTATGCGAACTGGGCGCTCCTTTGCGCTCAGTGAGAGCGGCAAAACTCTCCATCCAGACAGTTGCCTGCTCCGCATTATCTGATAGCGCGGCCAGAAGCGATGAATCATTTTCGGAAGATCGCTTGAGCAGCGTTTTCCCATTAATTTCAAGACGCAGAAATTTGTAAACATCCAACGCTGCCGCATTCCCAACAACATCAGGAGAGCCTCGTTCCCCGATGCTATGAGATGCCACCCACTGCCTTGCCTCGGGATTTCCCTGACTGCTGATATTGCTGCCCTTGGCATCGGGGTGGGTGTACTTCCGGGCATGAGTAACCTGCTGAATCTGTCCAACCCGGTGTGCAGCATCGGCGATCCAGCTTTCAGGCCGATGGTCTTGCAAAAGTTTTTGGCGTTTTTCGTCTTCGCCTTCCTTTAGCTTGTCCAGCTTGGGTTGCAGACGTTCTTCCCTGATAAAGGTCTTTATTTTTTCTTTGATCTGAACAACCAAAGCATCATCCTGTTCATCTGTTGTTTCCATACTTTCTCCTTTTGGTAGGTTCAATCACTACCCTTGAATGTTTTACCGCATAGATACAAACACTCGTATCCTACCGCCAAAACCCCAGCGCCGGGTGGTAGCACCAACCCTTACCATTTTTGTCTTCCGCCAAATCCACATAACCAAATCGCTTTGCACATTGGATGGGGTCGATCTCCAGCGCCTCGGCCAATTGATTGAGAGTATCGAGGTAATCGACAGCACCCCAGAAACTGATATTCGCCCCACCCTCCACCGTCACCGGGTGAAAAAGATTGCCTTGCGGGGCTGGATCAGTATTGGGCAACAGCAGGTAAAAACCGGCTTGTTCGTCGTCATCCAGCAGCAGGGCATAGCGTTGACGGCGCTGCGGGTCGTTGCGAAAGCGCTGTTTACTTTGCAGGTAGGCGCTGAGGGGGGCGCGGGTCTGCCACCACCAGATAGCTGGCAAGCGTACTTGTTGCTCACCCTCTTTGGCTCCCAGCATCAGGTCATGCAGGCAGGTGTGCTCCAGATCCACCAGGTTTTCCCCGGGCTGGAGCCGCTCGCGTTCCTGAATGCGGCTGCTGGCGTCGATCACCTCGATCTGTTCCCGAGTGAGCAGCTCACTTAGCCGATGGCTTTGCAGCATGAAATGCTTACTCTCAAAACCAGGACGACAGAAGGCCGGTTTGCCATTGCCTGATTCCAGGTGACGCACATTGGTGTCGAGCAGGTAGAGGTTCGGGGTGTCCATATTGCCCTGGCGATGACGCCGTACGCGCCCGGCCAGTTGGATGATAGAGCGCATGGACGAAGGTTCAACGATGGCCCAGTCATAGTCGTGATCTCGCCCTACTTCGGCCACCGGTGTCGCAAGAATGACAAAAATATGGTTGTGTTCAGGGTGTCGGTTCAGTAACTGCCGCAATTCACGGTCTGCAAACAAGTCACTCCCTTCATTACGATTCAGCAGCCGGTCGAGCCTGTTTTCGATGGCGGAACGCATCAGCAGTGGATGCTGCGAATGGTAGACACAAAGATGGATGTGGCAATCGGTCTGCCCTCCCCGTTGGTAAAGCGCCTGGGCAACCGCCACCAGCGGCTGAATGTTGGCCATGCGGATCAGGCCGAAGCTGACACACTTGCCGGTTTCAGGGTCTTGCGTCTGGTGGCTTGTGTGAAGTTCGTGAAACAGACGGTGCAGTTCGGTAGCCAGTTCGATGCAAATTGCCGCCCGTTCCTGAGAGGGCTTAATAGCCAACGACTGAATTTTTACCCGGCGGCGCTGCTCTTGTTTGGCTATCTTGCCGAGCTGACACATACGTTTGGCTACGAATTGTTGATGTGCCGCAGTGTAGCTCTGCCCTGTTGCGCATTCACCGGCCTGGGTGGCGAACTCATCAAACCAGCCACAACAGACCATCACGGCAGCACCGGGGCGTCCGCGATTTTGTTGATAGATTTCGCGCCCCGCCAGATAGGCCTGAAACAGCCCTTGTATCAAGGCCGGTGGCAGGGTGGCAGATGAAAGCAGTACCCGACTGCCCAGCATGCCGGCCCAGTTGACTAGGCGAGTGAGCGCAGGCAGGTCTTCCAGCGCAAAGTCATCCGGCTCATCAAGCACCAGATCGGCACTCATGAGGCGTAGCATGGGAGCAATCTGGCGGCCACCGCGAGTGCCTTCAGTCGCTGGCATGAGGTGGTCAATGGTGCAAGTGAGAATGGGTGCGTTGAGCAGCTTTTGGGCATCATGATTACTGGCCAGCCACTTGTTCAGCGGACCGTCTTCCAGGCTGCCTTCAAAATGGACGTAGTGATTCTCTGCAAGTAGATCCTCGCTGGATTCAGTCCCGGTTCGGGCAGACGCACTATCTTCCTCTTGCTGTTTTTCAAACAACTCGCGAACAGCACCACCACCAACCAGAACAGCCAGATCCTCTTCACCCAGCCCCAACCGCTCACGATAAGCTTTGCCGGTTTGCAGGGTTAGCGTGCGCAATCCCAAGGCAATGTTGAAACGGGCACCCAGTTGGGGGTCGGCCAATCCATACATAATGCGCCCGTTAGCCAGGGTCTTGCCGCAACCGGTAGAAGCCATATTGACGCCGAAAAACCCCTGTTCTTCGCTTTTGTTTTGCAGGCTGACAGCAAGATCAAAGGCCTTGTCCTGCCAGCGAAAACGCGGGTTTTTGGTGCGTTGGCGAAAACCCTTGTGGCGGGCGATTCTCGACAACTGCCGCGCCATACGCGGCAGGGTACGAGCAATACGGCTGGCGTTGGCCTCGACACCAATCAGATGTTCATCCAGACGCTGGTTTGGCGTAGACGTGTTATCTGTATTCCGGCGGGTATTGGCGATGAGCGGAAACCCAGCATCACCATAGCGGCTATGACTCGGCTGTGCAGAGTAGTAGTGATCTGCCAGCATCAGCGTCAGGCGGGAGAAATGAATGACGTAGGGATTGTTAAACCAGTCAGTAGTAAGCAATTGCGGCCGTTGTAACATGCGCCCCGCCAGTTTGCTGACATGCTGACACCAATGTTTGCTGGCAAAGGGCAGGCCTTTTTTGAAAGACCAGCACGCTTGCTTATCTTTCTCATCAGCCTCCTCTTTGGCTCCACACCAAGTGGCGGGAATACCGTTGGGCAATGCCTTCAGATGCTCTATATTCAAATCAATATCAGGGACAGGCAAACGATGATGACTGACGATCAGCCAACCGATCACCTGCGCCAGGGGTGATTTATTTTTAAACGTACTAAGTGGACTACAAAGCCGCTTGTCGATGCCATCTTTTTTCAGTTTGTTAAACCAAGCAGGAGTTTTACCGGGAGATAATGCAGTCAGCTGCTGTAGCCAGTGCTCATCACTGCTATCTCCCACAAAAGCCTCGAACAAGCGTAGCGAAACCCATTCATGACGATAGGCATCCGCTATGGGTTTTTTACTTTTGAGCTTTTTCTGAAAGGCATCATTGGCCTTGCCGAGATCGTGAAACAGTGCAGCCATTGAGGCAAGTAAACGAATATCCTCGGCACTGCGCCAATCATTTTCATCCTGAGTGCGCAACACATCACGCTGCGTGGTATTGGTTGGCGTGGCACCCTGTGCATTGAAGCGCGTGGCATCACCGACAATCCACATTAATTCACTGTGGTCCCTGCCACGTATCCAATGACAGATAACCGCTGTATTTTTACGCGCCGTTTTGCGCAGCATTTTGTGTAGTGTTTGCAGTCCTTGCAAGGTAATCGGTGTTTGCCAGGTACGATCGCCCCGGCGTTCTGCAAATTGATCGAGAATGCGGCGGGTTTCACTAAGTGCGCGTTTATTACATTGGGAAATCAACAGCACATTCATTGTGCCGCCTGCCCCAATTCAACGGCGATCTGCTTCAAGGTATCGATCATGAAATCGAGAGATTCGGTGCGGGTAAGACCGTCGATACAGGCTTGGCGAAATTCCTGTTCATCGTGTCCGGCCATGGCGGAGATAAAGGCCTGCGGCAGGATCACAGCATCTTTGATCAAATCGGCCACGTCAAAGACCAAACCTCCCCGGCGCGTCTTGCCATGCAACACCGCCAACCCATGAGGCAAGCCCAATACCCACGTCGCCGTGGCTCCAAGCCCATAAGCGAGATAGTTACCATGGTCGAGAAAACGGTTGGCAGGGTCTATACCTGAGCCATGCTTGGCACGGGTAAATTTTCCGTCATATCCCGTGGTGCGTACGGCAATTTTAAAGAGGTCTTTGGTGAGGCGGGCTTCGAGCGTTAGCAGGTCATTTGTACTTGGCGCCGCTTCAATCGCCTTCACAGTTCGTTCCAGAAGTGGTTTGAGCAGGCCGGCTGCGTGATCAAAACCGGCATCTCTCAGGGCGCGACTCTTTAACCAGTGTTGTTCCAATCGCAACAATCGGGCCTGCTGAAAACGCTTGGCCGCCAGCAATCGCAAGGCATCATCAAACCAGAAACGTACCCAGTGTTGCAGATATTCCGTAGGACGGTATTCGCTCTGGGGTGATAGCCAGGCGACTTCCACATCCACTTCGTTAGCACTGAACAGTGGCGTACCACCGCCTCCGCAGAAACCAACCAGCACTCCCGCTTTGGCCAACTCGCGCATGGCTGCCTGAGTGATTGATGTTCCCGTGCCCAACAATATGCAGGTCGTATTGGCGATAGGAATATTCCAATAGAGTGAAGCTTTCCCCTGGTCGGTGACATATTCCACCCGGCCGCCATTCACCAGTACACGACAATGCTGCAGGTAATAGAGGTTTGCTCGTTTTGAGTGAAGAACACTTTTAAGGTCGCTTGAAGATATTTCACTCATATTCTCTTAACCCAAAATTATCTGCATTTTAGAAAAGATAAGGCTGACATGTTCAGCCGTATAACCATCCACTAGCTGTGCGCACTTTAATTACAAAATAAACATAGGTCTTGCCGGTACCGGTCTCCATCTCCATCTCCATCTCCACCGAGAAATGGTGTTGATCCAGTTCAGATTGCCTGGACACATTATTCTCTTCCTGCACTTTATGCAGGTTTTCCAGCAACAGTGTATCGGTCAATACCAGCTGATTGGCGACAGCCGAGATATTGGCAAACTCGTCATCACCGAGTGATAACTGGCTGCCACCTTCCTGCGTTCCCAAGGACACCGAATAGGTCTCATTGGCCAGCGGCTGGCCTTCAAACAGGTTAACGACCGACTCGATAGCCTTGTGCTGGAAGTCGAGATTGCCATCGAATTTAAACTTGAGCTTGGACGCCATAGATATC
This sequence comes from Gammaproteobacteria bacterium, assembly GCA_024277755.1. Classification (GTDB taxonomy): domain Bacteria; phylum Pseudomonadota; class Gammaproteobacteria; order Tenderiales; family Tenderiaceae; genus Tenderia. Next base: position 8,914 of record JAJRUN010000133.1, read on the forward strand.
ACCGCACCTCTTCCCGGATCGTTTTCAGCGCCAACAGCAATGATGGAATATCATCCTGAACAATGCTCCAGATGGTATCGTCATCAATGCCGAGATAGGCATGGATCAGGCGGTTTCGGGTAGCAATGATCATGCGCCATGGGACTTCCGGATGCCCTTCCCGCACCGTGTCAGGGATATGGATGGCGGCTTCACCAATCAACTCAAGATTTCTCAGCGTGGCATCGTAGGTCAGCCCACTTGCAGTGAATTCTGACTGCCCCATATCGGCAGTATAAGCGAGGGCCTTCTGCGCGAACCCGATCATGTCATCAAGATAGAACCGCCATTCCCGCCGCCATTCTGTAGAGTCAGACATAAATAGCCTCCTGTTTCACATAGGGGCGTAACTCGGGCCGCAGCGCCTTTTCCGTCACCAGATCAATGGGGGAGCCGAACAGATCCTCCAGATAGAACTGAACCCCAAAATATCGCTTCGATGTCGCTGGCCCGTCAAAGTCGACAAGAATATCGATATCGCTATTCAGCCGGGCCGCATCTCTGGCGGTTGAGCCAAACAGTGCCAGTGCCGTGACACCAAACTGCTTGGCCAGTTGAGTCTTGTGTGCATTTAATAAGGCTAATGCTTCATCTTTCTTCATTTTTAGAATCTCAATGGTTGCCGTCGAATGTAAACTTGAGTGAGGACATTATTCGTCCGCCTGCTGACGACCTGACTTACGCGGCTTCTGGACAAGCTGCGATTCAAGCTTCTCCAGTGTAGCGATATCTTCCTGCTCGGCCTGTTGTGCCGCATCTTCCAGGCGTTGCTGATGGAATTTATCGTATTCACACTCGGCTAATTCTTTCGCCATCTGGTGCGACACCTTTCCCGCATGGTTAAGAATATCCCGGTCATTCAAGGTCATGAAACCATCGAGCTTTTTGATCCAGTCATGCATGTTCATTGCAATCCGCCGCATCGCTTGCCCTTCGGCAAAGATCAGATACTGTTCAACCAGATTGTTCAGTGCTTGAAGCTCCTCCGCATTCAGATAGTTTTTTGCAGTCACCACATCCTGTTTTCTGACCTTGCTGCCACGCCAACTGGTCAGCCCCATGTTGGTCTTTTTACTGTCTGCGCGGTCACGGACCACCTCCGCCGCCGTCTGCCCGGTAATTGCCCAGTGCATCTTGTTTTGCACGGTTTTGAAAAAGTCGATGCTGATATCCAGCGTGGGGTCATAATCGGTACTGGTGGCGTAG
>JAJRUN010000134.1 GCA_024277755.1 Gammaproteobacteria bacterium
TACTAGCCCCGTCAGTCACTTGAGAGCCGACGCGATAGCGAGGTGACGAGGACGGCCGAGGCCTAAATGAGCTGTCGAAGAACGGAGTGGAGTTGGCCCATGGACGGGGCAACTCTTTAACGAGTACTGGAGACACCCTTGGGCACTCAGACATGGGGTATCCGTACTCATTTATACAATGCAGGTGGGGCCATTCAGCACTTTAAGATAGCACTGTCTGAAGTTTCTTTGGCGGGAGACATAGCCTATCTGATTTTTGTTGATGATCATGATGTTTCATCCCCCACCGCTGAAAGTTATTTCAGTAATGTGCGGATTTATGAGCAATGATTAAGAGGGGAATCATTGCACTGGACTGGAGTAAATAACCACATAAGGTGAGGCTGTTAGTGGTCTAAATATTTTCGATTGAAACTGATTTTATATGCAATTATTTTCCCCCACTCCAAACCTTTTCCAGAAACTGATCACGGCCTGAGTGATGTCGGTAAAACTTGTAACGGCTTGGGCTGGTTTGGTAGTAATTCTGGTGGTAGTCCTCGGCGGGATAAAAGGCTGTCAGTGGTTTTATTTCGGTCACGATAGGCGTTGAAAACACAGCGCTGTTTTGTAATTGTTGTTTTGATGACTCGGCAATCTGGCGCTGCTTCTCATCATGGTAAAAGATGGCGCTGCGGTAGTGGGGGCCAACATCAGCGAACTGGCGGTTTAGCGTGGTTGGGTCGATCTGTCGCCAATAGACGTCGAGTATTTGTTTGTAGCTGAGTTTACGATTGTCGAAACTGATTTGAATGACTTCGGCATGGCTGGTCTGGCCTGATGCAACCTGTTCATAGCTGGGGTCTTTTTCAATGCCGCCGGCGTAGCCGGAGATGGTTGAAGTGACGCTATCCAGTGCATCGAAGGGGGGTTCCATGCACCAGAAACAACCGCCTGCCAGAGTTGCCTTTTCAATGTAATCTTCGTTGTTCATATCTGTGATTGTAAAGGATAGCGACGCTGAGGGTTTATAAATGTTTTTCATCGGGCGAAAAAAAGGAGGCAAGGCCTCCTTTGAATATATCTTGTCGATGAATAACGACTAGTGGTTGTGACCACCTGGGCCGTGGACATGGCCGTGATCCAGTTCTTCTTCAGTCGGGTCACGAACTTCAAGCACGTCAACATCAAAGTTGAGGGTGACACCGGCCAGAGGGTGGTTGCCATCGATAGTGACTTGGTCATCTTCAACAGCGGTAACGGTTACAACACTCATGCCTTCGCCGGTCTGGGCATGAAACTGCATGCCTGGTGTTACCTCTTCAACGCCTTCAAACATGTCTTTTGACATGATTTGAATCATGTCGTCGTGACGGTCGCCATAGCCATCGGCTGGCTCAATGGTGACGTTGATTTTATCACCGGCGCTTTTGCCTTCCAGTGCTGTCTCAAGGCCTGGAATGATGCTGCCATTGCCAAGAATGAAGGCAAAAGGTGATTCTTTGTCGGCCTGATCAATCAGGGTGCCATCATTATCTTTCAGGATATAGGTGATGGTGGCGACTTTGTTGGCTGTGATTTGCATGGCAATGGCTCTTTAGTGAAGGTTCAAAAAGGGGTTGATTTTACCTCGCTCACCTGCCTGTTTCAAGCGGGCTGCATGGGCGGATTGCCGGGATTGTATTATTGGACGTAATATATGCGTCTACTTCAGATACGGGTTTCAGGGCTAAAAACATGGATGAAAACGCAGCTGGCTCAGCCACCGTCTCGATTGGTGTGGCGGTCAATCATTTTGACAGCATTTTGCTGGTTAAGCCGGATGTTGATGGCGAGTGGCAGTTTCCGCGATTGTGTCAGGGCTGGTGTGAAACCATGCCTGATGCGATCGAACGGGCTGTTTATGAACAGTCGGCCATTAGAGTTGAGGCGGGAGGGATTATTCAAGCCTATGACCTGATCCCGGAGGCGGCGGATAGCCATGTCATCATGATTGACTTCGATGCGGTCTATGTCAGTGGTGATCTGGTCTGTGGCCAGCAGATTGCCGATGTGGCCTGGGCCAGTGGTCTGGCTTTGCGATCAATGGCGGTTGAGGAAAATACACTTGAACTGCTGACAGATATGGGGTTTATGTCGTGATGAGCAAGCAGTATGTCAGCCACTATGCCGAGGTTGACCCCTTTGTGACCAAAGATGGTTCAGTGATTCGGGAATTAATGCATCCGTTGCATCATGCCAGTCAGCGGCAAAGTCTGGCAGAGGCACGGCTTTCGGCGGGGCAAAAAACACTTTTACATCGACACCTGAAAACGGAAGAGTTGTATTACATCACTCACGGCAATGGTCTGATGACTGTTGATGGACAATGCTTTGCAGTGCAGGCGGGTGATACGGTGTGTATTTCACCCGGGCAGGCGCACTGTATTGAAAATGTGGCGACTGAGGCGCTGGTGCTGCTTTGTTGTTGCAGCCCTGCTTACAGTCACGACGATACGGAAGTTCTTGCTGAAACGTAATCCTGCCTTTGTTTATTGCATCGCCATTTCTATCAGGATGTCGCGCATATCTTTTTTGAGTTTATAGACTGTTTTTTCATAAACACGCCGAATCGCGGCATTTTCATCCAGCCCCGGTACATCGATCTGCCAGCTTTTTGTGCCGCGTACCTCGCCGGTGACCTTGTCAGCCAATACCAGTTTTAACTCGCCACGGCCCACTGCCCAACCGTTGCGCTCACCAATGATTGACGCTTCCATGGTGCCTGTCATGAGATAATCAGGATTAACATCAGTGGGGTGCAGGCCAGCAGTGTTTAATCCACCCCAAATCATGTTAGTCACCTCGGCAGCATTCATTTCACCGGCCAGGCCTGAGGGTTGGATCTGCAGTGTAGTGATTAGATTGATGGCATCATTTCTTAGCAGGCTAAGTTTGTATTTAGGCGCTATGCCGCGCCCCGTCAGGTCAGCTATACGCATGGCCTTTTGCATTTCACCGCGCAGTTGCTGGCAGCGCCAGGCCATGGCAATTTTTCCTGCCTGAACAAATGGGTCAGGGTTGCTGCGTGCTGCCTGCATGTACTCCCGGGTTTTTTCGTCCAGCGCCTTGATCTGCTTATCCAGATAACCACGACCGGCGTTGCGGGGCAGGGCGGCAAGGGCATGATAACGATTGTTAGCACTGTCAAACCACTGATCGACAATCTCAAGTTTTTGCAAAACACGTTTAACCTCGGGCGAGGCAACAGTCAGTGCCGTGTCCGGCAGATTGGTTGTGTTGAGTTCATAACCGGCCCCGCCTATAGCCTGTTCAATTGGCATTTCATACTTGCTGGTGTCAATGAGAAAGTGACGACTGACATTGGCTAGCGCTTGCTGTGAGGCTTTTTCTTTTGTTTCTGCCTGGGTACGGCTGGTGATGTAATCGACGCGAGGATATTTTTTGCTTTCACTGTCCACCCAGGCGGGTTGTGGGCCTGAGGCTATTGTTGGTTGCAAAACGGGTTGTTCTGAATCTTGTGAGCTTGGTCGGGTCGTTTGAGTTGACTCAGTCGTTGGTGTCGAAACACAGCCACTACAGAGCAAGGCAATGGTAAGCGCAGTAGCTGCAATATTGATGGCCATTATTTCTATTCCTTAAGTCTGTTCGTATAGAGGGCTAAGTTAAATTCATTGTTGTTTTTGGTCAATGCTTAATTGTTTGGCCGCGCCCGGTTTATGTTCCGTCTCTAGCAGTTCGCGCTTGAGCTTGTCTAGCTGAGCCTGGATGCGTTCTGTTTGAAAGCTTGTGTTGCCAGGTTGTTTTAGCGCAGCTTCCAGTTGTTCGATTGCTGCATGTGTTTGGCCAATCATATAATAGTAGTCGGCAATGGCTATTTGGGCGTTGCCGTCTCTCTTTGCTGCACTCTCGGCCTTGGCCAGTAATTGATAGTAGCTGGGTAGAATAAACTTTTGTTGTTGCTGAATCAGCGTTCGGATTTGATCTGCCGCCATTTTTGGACGGCCTGAGTCAATCAGCGCTTGCGCGTATAAAGTGCTCAGTTGCGGGTGATTGGGAAACAGTAACAAGGCCTGTCGCAGGCGTGAAACAGCGGCATCAGGATGTTGCGTTGCGATTTCAATCTGAGCCTTGAGGGCAATGAATATCGCAGACTCGTTTGCTTCACCGAGCAGTTTTAGGGTCATTTTGTCGGCAGCTTCAAACTTGCCTGTTGTCAGCAGGAGCAGGGCGTATTCATATTGTTCTGCGGTAGATAATGTTTGAGCGTTTGCCTGTTTGGCCTCAAGCCTTTTTATATGCCGGGTCAGATTGGTCTTGTCATAACTGCGCAGTTTGGCTTGTACGAATGAAAATCTTGCTGAGGTTTGTTCTTCTATTTGTGGGTATTGGCGTGCCCTGTTTTGCGAATCAGCAATACGATTGGGTGTGACCGGGTGAGTTCTGAGCAGTTCCGGCAAGTTGCTTTCCATATAGCGGTAAGCCTCTTGCAGACGATAGAAAAATCCTGGCATGTGATTAGGGTTGAAACCGGAATTGGCGAGGATATCGATGCCGACCCTGTCTGCTTCGCGCTCGTGGTCGCGAGTGAAGTTAAGTTGTTGCTGGATACTTCCAGCTGTTGCTGTGGCAATCATTGCCGTCCCCAGTTCAGGTGAGCCAAGAAGAACTGCCGCCAGAATTGCAGCAAAGGTCTGAATCTGGGCAGAAGAGGCCTTTTGAAAGGCGCGAGCCAGATGACGTTGACTGACATGGGATATTTCGTGGGCCAGGACGGCGGCCAGTTCGCCTTCAGATTTTGCCGCCAGGATTAGCCCCGAATGAATTCCAATATAGCCGCCAGGGCCAGCAAAGGCATTGATGCTTGGTTCGTTGACAATAAAGAAGTTGAACGGCAACGGCGTGTTTGCGGCAGACAGCAGGCGATAACCGATTGAATTTATATATGAATTTAACTCGGGGTCTTCAACGATATCGATATTCTGGCGCAGGTTATGCATAAAGGCCTGACCGAGTCGATAGTCATCTTCGGCGCTTAGTACACTGGCTGAAGAGTCTCCCAGATCGGGCAGTTCAGATGCTGCCAGTTTGAGTGGCAGAAAAAGGCTGCCGAATGCCAGAATAGAACCCAAAAACAGCACCATTAAGGGGGGTAAAATGTTTTTGTAGAAAGCTGACATTATTAAAAAATAACCACGGTGACCTGCGTTGCTAAAACAAAGAGTTGTGTTGGACAGAATGATATCATTGCTAGTTCATTTCTAAATTACAAAGGCTGGGATTTTCAATGGCTGAACCCATAGCTCAAGAGCTTGATACCAGTGGCCTGGATTGCCCAATGCCGATTCTAAAGCTCAAACAGGTGCTCAAGTCCATGCAAAGTGGTGAGCGTGTGCGGGTGATTGCGACTGATCCCGGCACGCAGTCAGACTTTCCGGCCTTTGCCGCTCAAACTGGCCATCGCTTGCTGGCGGCGAATGCAAACGGAGGCAAGTATATCTATCTGCTTGAAAAGGCCTGATCAACATGTTTACTAAACCAGTTCATGGTCTAAAGGAACTATTAAACGGTTTTATGAGACCTTTTCACGATACAGGCGCGAAAGAAAAATGAGCTAATATTTTTCTGATTGAGGCAGAAAATGCAGTTAATAGCGAGCTATTGACAAGTTTTCTAACGAAAAGCAGGAGAATATTAGCCATTTTTACTCGTGATTGTATCGTGCAA
>JAJRUN010000135.1 GCA_024277755.1 Gammaproteobacteria bacterium
ATAATGTCACTGGCCAGCAGGGTGGCCTTGCTGCGTGATTCGGAGCTCATGTTGGTGCGCAAGCCGTTGATTTGCAGGCCGGCTAAACCCAGCAGGCCAATGGAAACCACGACAACGGTGACGAGCACTTCGATGAGAGTGAAACCAGCGGCCCTGTTGGGGTGGCGTACGAAGGTGTTGGTGTTTATACGCATGAAATGTTGGTTCCCTGAATATCCACAATTCCATCATTTCCTGTCTCGTCCAGAGCCTGACGAATCTGCCCCCCGACGGAAATGACCAGAGCTTTGGCGAAGACATTGCCACGAGGGTCGCAATAGAGAATAGTGCCGTTACTGCCTAGCGCAATGCCTTGTGCGTTGAATGACACTCGATTGGTGACGTTGTTGTTGCCAGCGAAACTGACGTTGGTATTGCTGTCGATGGCACCGTGAACGCGCAATATTGTTTCACCGCCGTCCAGTGTGCCACTGTTATTAGGGTCGGTGAAAATCATCCAGCCCTGCAGCCAGTCGCCTGATCCTGCGCCCGTTCGGCAAGTGGGTGCAGCAACGCTTGTATTGTTGCTTTTGCATAATACGACACGCGTACGTTGTGTAATTGCGCTGTTGCGAGCTAGCTGCAAGGCCGTTGCCAGTTCGTTAACGGCAGTGGTTTGACGACTGTTCTGGATGTACGACTGAAAGCTGGGAACGCCAATGGAAAGCACAATGGCAGCGATGGCCAGGGTGACGATGACTTCAACAAGCGTGAATCCATTTCGCTTTTGCATAAACCGGAGTATACCGGCTTTGTTCCTCAGAACGAGGGAATTGTTGATGAATGGTGGTTATTGGCCGACGGGCGGCCTAGTGAAAAAGACAAACTGGACGGGCTAATTGATATCCCAATCATTTTCCGTACCACTGAAGGAACCATTGTTGTCTTCATCCCAACGCCGAACACCGGTACTGCTGAGCGTCATTATGCCATCACCGGCTTGAGGGCCTGTTGGTGTGGCTGTCAGAGTAAAGGTGTTGGCGGTGGCTGCAGAGATGGTGAGGTTGTAAGAGGCTGTGCCACCATCAACGTGCGATACCGTTGAAAATACCCATGGGCTACCTGTATTGGCAGGTGAAGCCTGGGTGCCGGCCGCCCCAAGGTATGAGCTGTTGGTAGTGAATAAGCGTTCCATGGCGTTGGCTAAGCCCATCAGTGCGCCCTGGGCATCGGCGCGGCGTGCCTTTGCAACAGAGTTTTGGTAAGCCGGTAATGCAATTGAAGCGAGAATGGCAATAATGGCAACGGTAATCATCAATTCAATCAAAGTAAAGCCGCGCATTGGCGCGAAACTGCGCTGCGACGGTGAAGGATATACGCTGGGTTTTGGGTGGATATACATACGGTTACCTTGTGTTGTCAGTAGCTGTGTTGAGTATCGTCGTAGTCGTTAATAACTTCAATGTGCTTGTGAAGCCTTAAGTTGGCGTTGTGCAGCTGTTCAGAGGTGTTGTGCTACTGCCCGTGATGAGGCGGGGGCGTCCGGTGGGACTGATGCGGATTTGCCGACCGATATTTTCGCCCCGGTCATCACAAATGGCAAAATCGGCCGTTGCACCGGAATTGATGCCAGCCGCCAAATAAGTGAACCTGTTGAGGTTAGTTGTAGCGCGTATTGTGATGTTGCCACTGGCAGCCTGTCCCACCTTGATGAGTGTATCTGTAGCGGCGGCAAACTGGGAGGCATCTGTATCGCCAGTGCCATTTACAAAGATGATCCAGCCTGAACTCCAAGTGTTGCCCGCTCCAATGCATGTTGGCGCAGTCGCATTGGGATTGGTGCTGCTACACAGTATGACGGACGTCACGCGCTTAACGGCTTCGCTGCGAGCAATGTTGACACCTGTGACCAGATTGTTGGTTTGCGTGGCCAACCGGTTGTTGGCGATGGTCGTTTGGAAGCTGGGCACGGCCACGGTTAGCAGAATTGCGGCGATGCTCATGGTGACCATCAGCTCAATCAGGGTGAAGCCGGATTGAGCACCGGGCAAGCGGTACCCGGTGCGATGGCGAGGATGCTGTATGTGTATCATCGTATTGGTTCTCGCAGGTTATTTGATCTGGCGCCATGATTGACGACCGGTGGTGCGACCAAATGCATTGCCACGGGAGGCGTCAGTATCAGCAGTGGTGTCCGTATAATTAATGTTAGACCCTCTGGCACTATCGTTGAGGATGGCAGGTGCTCCGGTAGGGGCCCCACCTTCAACACGCCGGCCGCTCCCCGGTGCTTCAATATCAGCCGTGGCAGCATTGTTGTCATCGTCGTAAGAGACCCGGTCCGAGTTGTCGAAGATGCCGTCGCCGTTAAGGTCGAAGGGTGACTGGCTCAAGCGACCGCCATCGAGTGCATCCAGTTGCATGATCCAGCCCGTGCCGTCTGGATTACATTCGTCGCCGCTGGGAACCAGGGTGACGAACAGCACGGTGCCACCCAGGAGTATTGGGCGATAGATAACGCGTTCACCGGCATCGGGTAGTTCCAGATACCAGCCATTATCATTGTTGCCCATGGCATTGTCAGTGGTGACGCGGATGTCACAAGCCCCTGCGACGCCTTGCAGATTGGCACATGAGGCATTCACGAAGGTTTCCACTTGCTGCTGGAGCAGTTCGGCTGATGGTGAACCGGTAAGTCGGCTGCCGGAATCGGTGATGGCGTAGAAGGCCTGGGTCTGTGAGCCGGTGGTGGTGTTGTCTGTACCTTCCAAGTATTTGCCGGTACCGAAATAGATCATGATATCGGAACCGTTGGCCGCATAACCCACGTCAGCTCTGGCGGTGATAGCTTGGCGAGTGCCACCGGAATCCTTGGCCACAAACAGGGGGGCAGGATTACCGCCGCTGGAGAAAGCAACACCCCAGCTGCTGTCACTGCTGGCAGTGAGATCAAACTTCCACATATTGCCTAACAGGTCACCGGCGTAAACGTAATCGGTGATGAAGTCGCCGTCGGTATCCACGGGCGTTACTGTTGCCAGCCCATTGGGAGTGGCGGCATTACCGGCTTTGGTGTTGATTTTGCGAATCACCGAGCCATCTTCAATATCTACGATGTACAACACGGCGTAGCCGCTGGTGCTGGCGGCACCATCGGCCTCGGTATTGTTATAACCGTTGCCGAAGATGGCGGCCCATTTACCGTTATGCAGACGCACAATAGAAGGCGTGCTGTAAGTGTAACCGAGGGCGAATTCCATCGTAGGATCGGCCGTGGTGTCGGCATCACCCGTGTCATTGGCATCAGAGAATTCCCAGAGTGCCGTGGTGCTGGCATTGGTTTCCAGAAAGTTGGTGCCTGGATTGGTAATATCCAGGGCGTAAACGGCCTGGCCACCGCGGTTGAGCCCACCCACCAATACGGTGCGCCATTGATTGCCAACATCAAAGAAGGCATCGGCAGCCGTGGGGGAGCCATCGACGTAAAACTTGTGGCTGTAAGTTGGCGACGTCAGGGCGCTGAGGCGTGAGAAAACCTCGTTGGGGATGTAGGCCATCTGCTCCTTGCCCATATTGCCGCCGCTGGTTTCGGCATTGAAACCGTGCAGCATGCCGTCGTTACCACCCACATATACCATTGGGATCCGCGGGGTGGCATCAAAGGTATCAAAGAAGCTTGAGTAGGGAGAGGCATTTTCCGCAGCGCCAGTGCCCCAATTATCGGGATAACGTGCCCGCGGGTTACTGACATAAGCCGGGCTGGAGTTGACCATGTCACCGAGGATATGGCTGTTGCCATTTTCATCGACGCGGTTACGGAAGCCAGTGATGCCGGTGGCGCCGCGCAAGAAATTAACACGCTCGCTGCCGCGTCCATCGGTAGTGCCTGTGGCATTTTTATTCAGGAATCCTTGTTGGGCAGGGGTGAGGCTGGCCCAGACAAAGGCCGTGCCGCCAGCTCCGGTGGTGCCGTCGTGAGTAAAGAACTGGCGCGAACTTGAACTTAGCATTGCTTCTGCGGACCAGGTAGGTGTGCTGGCAATTTCGCCAATGGCACCCAGGGCCGGATCACTGTTAATGGCATAGGCTTTGAGATTTCCGACCCAGGTACCGGTATTGAAAGTGGAGCGGATCAGGTTGGTGTCCGAGCTGATTTCGCCACTGGTAAGCGCGGCGGCACTGGCCGATACGCCGCTTCTGGCGATGATTTCGTTAAAGGCACTGGCTAATTGGGTGCTAAGGTCCAGCGCATTGGTGACTAGGAAGTAGTTGTCCGGGTCGCCGTCGCCGTCTTCGTCCCACTCGGAGGTCAGGTCAGGCAAATTGTTGGCCGTGGCACTGTCTTCCTGGAATCCCCCCCATTTGGCGGCATACCACAGTGGGTCTTTGAGCAACGTGGCGGTAGAGCCGACGACGCCAGGCGTAAAGGTGCGTGATGCAACCAGTGGTAATGGGACGCCAGCGGTATTGGGTGTGTCCAGGAAATAATCCGGGTCACTGCCAGCGCTGGTATCCACGTCGCGTACTTCCAGATAGATACCGTCAGCAGTGGTGCCGGAAATAACGTAGCCCATGTGCTGAATGATGCCACCCGCAGCGTAGGTAGATGTGAGCTTGATGGTGACCGACGTACCGGCGCCATTAACCTGGTACTCGTACTGCACGATGGCATCCATATCGTGATCAGCACCCTGCTCCACATCTTCGTAGTTGATGGTGAATTTGCCATAGGTTGGGGTGAGCGTATCCACATAAAAATCAACGATGGTGTTGGTGGGCTGGAAGTCTCCCATAGCAGAGCTGATACCCGCGCCGCCTACAGACTTGGCAAAAGGTACCAGGGTGATTGTGGTGCCGTTCACCGGGATTTCGATGCGAGGCAGGGGTGAGGCCAGAGCGACAGAGAAGGTATCAATCTTCTGATCGCCCGCAGCTGGGTTGATGTCATTAATGGTGCCGTAATAACCGACACTGGCAGAGTAGTAGCCACCCAGTTTGGTGGGCTCTTCCGGGGCCAAGCCGCGAATATTGCTCAACGTTGTCACCGCCTTGCTGGTGGGCGCACCATCGGCGATTGCGCCTACCTGACCAATGAAATGATTTCCTGCAATGTCAGGTTCATTAGAAGAGATCGTGTCGGCCAATGCTGTTACGTTTACACCGCTCATGTCGCTGGAGAAGCCGCCAAAAGAAGTGCCAGGCAATTGATCAGTATCGTAAGACGGATTGATATCTGCAATCACAATCTGGAACGGTTTGGAGCAGGATGAAAAGCCACTGCCACCATAGGGATCAATCCAGCTCGGCAGAGGCAGTCCCAGGGTGGCATCGTCATTGCCAGAGCTTGCAATGTTATAGGCGGGAGTCGGCGTTGCCTTGCCGGCAAAATAACGCATGCCCTCGAACATCATTTCACCCACGGGATTACCCCACATGCGGCACTCGCCTTCATTGATGGCCCGCGTGGTGACCCAGCCGCAGTTGACGTTGTAATAATTGCTGCCGCCAAAACCGATAGTTCTGAGGCGATCCATAGAACCGATCACACCGATGGTGGCAGTGTAAGTACCGTCATTGGCGTTGATTTCATCCGTGATGGAGCCAACGTTCTTACGCAGTACACCACCCGAAGTATTTTTTTCGTACGAACCTGTTAACAGGCCAAAATACATGCTGTCGTTTTCGCCGTAGCTTTGCAGCAGGCCGATGGGTTTGTAATTGCCATTTGGATAAGCCTGGCAGTTTGTTTCCAGCAAGCCCGCTACACAGACCTGTGCGCGCACCACATAATCGGTAATGCTGGAGGCAGGTGCGCCGGTGGCGCTGGTTTCCCAGTACAGCCAGTAATTGTCGCCGCCACCAGCCTCTTCGTGACGGAACTCGATGTTGTGTAGGCCCGCCGTAAGAAAGATGGAGCCCATGTAAGGCGAACCACTTGTGCAGCCTCCATCGGTCTCACTGGACTGGCCATTACACACGCAGTCGCAGTGACCGCCGTACCAGCTGGAAACCAGTGTCCCGTCGATAATGACTTCCAGGGCATCATCACCATCTACGGCAAATTCATAAGTTTTGGAGGTGGGGATATTTATCTGGCCATTGAAAATGGTGAGGTAGTTGTCCTGCTGTCCCCCTGGGCCGACGGTGCCAAACGGGTTGGCCAGCTGGGCATAAGCATTGGAACCGTCGATATTGCCGACGGGACCTGTGCCGTATTTGTTGGCACCTGTGGCATTGTTGGCGACAAAGTTATCGTAATCTGCATGGCTGCCAGGGTGGGTACCCCGGTTCACAGTGATGTCATATGTGCTAATGGTCAGGTTTTGAAAAGCACTGGCAGGTACCACTTCCCAGGTTGAAGCGGTGGCACTACGGGCGCAGTTTGTCGAGCCATTGACGCAAGTACTGCCTGCCACCGGACGTTCTTTGGAAACCCATTCCCAGATACGGTAGAAGCTGTCATTCAATACGCGGAACAGAGGCTCGCCAGGACGTGGCAGCAGGGTGGTGTTGGCGAACAGGTGGCGAGAGCCGGTGGTGGGTAATGCCAGTGGTGAGTATTCGCGAATATCAAAACCATCGGTGGCGATATCAGTGTATTCCTTGCCCCAGCTGTGGGCGTCCTGCGGAATGTGAGTCCGTTCCAGAACGGTCTCGCTTGAAGTGTCTGTCTGGCGCGTGCCGCCGTAAAATACTTTGCGCAGGGCGTCGATACGCGCAGTGGTGAGGTAATTCAAATAATCGCCAGACCATTCGCTGGCGCCAGTACATTTTTTAGTGACAGTGGTGGCGCTGGGTTCAAAACGGCTGCTGCCTGAGTTGTAGACATAACAGACGTTGGAACCAAAATAACCGTAATAATCGATGTCTGCCGGTTTGTAACCCACATCCAGTACGCCGTCGCCATTAAGATCGGAGGCATCGTTGTAGGCTTCGTAATAAAGTTTGTGATCGCGCCCCATGCTCATCAGGGTCAGTGGTGGAGCGGATTGCGCAGCAAACAGAGGATTGTCGGACAGGTTTAAAACAGCAGCCTGGCTTGTGCTGGCGATGGTCAGCAACCCCGTTGCCATGAAGGTAATCATTATAGCGGTAAGCGTACGTGGCATTTTCATGGACATATCCTCGTTAATCAATTCTGGCGTACAGTGTTTCGATCATGGCTTCAGCAGTGGTGGTGCCGCCGACGCCAATGCTCGTGAGCCGGTACAGGGTGCGAACCGTAGCTGAGCCGTAACCTGTTGCACTTGTCAGGCTGTCTCGTTGAACACTGTGTTCTTC
>JAJRUN010000136.1 GCA_024277755.1 Gammaproteobacteria bacterium
CGGTGTTTTACAAGATCTACGAGACCATCTCCATTATTTACCCAAGCTGGCACCAAAAATATACTGGTGCTTAATTCAGGTATGGGAATTTCCCACTCTCAACGGAGCTGGCATACCTCCTGCTCTCTTGAGCCGGTGTTCACCTTATACAGCGACATATCAGCCAAGTGGGAGGGAAGCATTTGGAACAATTTGCGCTCCTCATCCCAATCCAGCGGATATGGTTGCGCCGCATCATTCACCGGCAGCATGGTGATTAACGGCACTGTTTCAAGCCATGTCAGGCCAAACTCATCTCGCCAAGAACGTGAAGCTAAACGCGAAACTGCTCGTACAGTATTGTTCTCAGTGCCATGACTTGCCCAGGTATGCACTCGGCACAGGCCTGGCAGCCGGTCGTTGAGCGTATGAAGCAGCGTATGCAGATGATGAGCGGTCGTAACATGATGGGCATGATGCCCGATATCAAAGCGCCCATGGATAGCGAACTAAAGGTGCTGATCGCCTATCTGAAAAAGTATGCTCAGAAGCCAATCGACAGATCCCAATACGAGGATCTAAATTCAACTACTGGCAGATCATTTGATGCAGTTTGTTCACAATGTCATGCTTTGCCCGATCCCAAACAACACACAGTCGAGGAATGGCCCGCTGTTGTTCAGCGCATGGTGAAAAACATGAGATTGATGGGTAAATCCGTTCCTGATGAGGAAACCATTGAGACAATTCTTGGGTTTTTACAGAAACATGCTAAATAGAGAGAGAACCTATGTCGATTAATATTCATACGCAAGGATGTAAACGTTCGTTTGGATTAGTGCTTATTTCACTCATGCTGGTGGCAGGGTTGCTGAATAGTAACGCCACTGCTGGAGAGGCAAACCCACATGACACCAAACAGGTCGAACAAGGGCGGTTGATCTACAAACAATTCTGCGCTGTATGTCATGGTGAAAATCTTGAAGGCCAAGCCAATTGGCGCAAGCGCAAATCCGATGGAAAGCTTCCGGCTCCACCTCACGATGAAACCGGGCATACCTGGCACCACTCCGATAATGTGCTGTTTGGGATTACCAAAAATGGGTTAGTGCCACCCCATGCGCCCGCCAACTACAAAAGTGACATGCCAGCCTGGGGCACCACGTTAAAAGACAGCGATATCTGGGCAGTGCTTGCCTACATTAAAAGCCGTTGGTCTACGAAAACACGCGCAATACAGGCTGGAATTAATGTGAAAGCGGCTAAATAAAGCAATGATTGATAGCTGCGGCTTCGTAGGTTCTGTTATGAGTAAATGACTGGGTTCAGTTCTTCCTGTTCCACCACTTTAGCAACTTCGGATCACACACCTCGTGGCTGGCATAGTAGACCGCGCAGCGAAACACGTAGAGGACACAGCGATCGATGGACTTTCCGTGAAAAGCACACAGTTTTTCGTACATCTGTTCCGGGCTCTGGTTGCTCAGATCGGCAACGTATTGGAAACCAAGCTCAGTTAACATTTGCGACAGACGCGGGCCGACGCCGGGGATAGTTTGTAATGCTTGTTTTGGTTTCGTCTTCTCCAGGTCTTCAACCTGCATAAGCAGAGAGAGGCGATCATCTTTGGCCACCGCTCTCCAGTCGCGATCAGTAAGCGCGCCTTCGATTGCCCAAAGCAGATTCAAACTCGGCTGACAACCTGCTTGCTTAACGGCAATGTAGGCCGCCACTGATCCCCGTGCTTTCAGTTGAATAACGGTATTGATGCCCGCCTTCGCCAGCATTTGGCTCGAAGCTTTACCCAGGTTTTTCAGTGTCTGAATCACTTGTAATTCATGCCTCCTGTTCGGGATAGTATAGTCCTGCTTGTATGATAATTGGTTGATACCTGAAACAAGCGCTGCGGTATCAGTGGTATCAATTACGCCTTGAGCAAGGTGGCGTCACATTAGCTATGCCGACACCGAAGAGTGTTTCAACACGCAGAAAAAATCCCTGTTCGCTGATGTGCGATTCTATCTGTGATAAATCCTCTTTGCGGAAGCGTTGTAGATCATTTTCAGACAACTGATTCAACAAGCCCCGGAAGCCAGAATTCCATTGCATTCTCACATCGGAGATGTGGGGCGGGTTAATATTTGAGCCTCTATTTATCATCATCCCGGTCGTTTAAAACGATTTCGTGCATCCTCAACGTTGCTTCTAATCGCGCAGCCTTCAACATGATCGTTGACCAACCCCATTGCCTGCATAAATGCATAGGCAGTTGTTGGTCCGACGAATTTCCAGCCGAGTTTTTTCAGGTTTTTAGACAGGGAAATTGATTCTGAGGATGTTGATGCGCTCTGTGGTTCTGTAAGCTGTTTTTCATCGGGTTCATAACGCCAGAAGAACGCTGCAAGTGAACCTTCCTGCTTGACTAGCGCTTGTGCCCGTTGTGCGTTGTTGATAGTGGCCTCGATCTTGCCTTGATGGCGAACGATGCCTTTATCCTTGAGCAGACGATTGATGTCGCTCTGGGTGAAGCACGCGATCTTATCGAAATTGAAATCATAAAACGCTGTGCGAAAGTTATCGCGCTTGGCAAGGATGGTGCGCCAGCTCAGTCCGGATTGAAAGCTCTCCAGGCTCAGTTTCTCAAACAGGTGATAATCATCACTGACCGGGAAACCCCATTCGGTATCGTGGTAGTCGAGAAATTCGGGTGCGGCACCGCACCAGCGGCAGCGTGATTTTCCATCGGGGCCTGTTATCGTTTCACTCACTGGTTTGCTCCTTGTGTTGAAGTTTTTCCTATCACTGTTTTATTGAGTTGAAAAATAAACAACATGATTCTCACTCACTCAATAAATCAACCGATGCCTCTCCAGTATCTCGCTTAATCGTAAACAGCATTTCACAGTACTCAGCCTGGATGTCTGTTGGTGATGGGGCGTCGCTGCAACTGCAGCCGGCAATAATGCTGCTGTAGAATATGCCGGCTTTTACGCTGATGTTGTCTCTGGCCTCGCTTGTTCTCAGAATCACGCTGTCCTGTTTGTCATCAAGTGCGGTGTTGCTTAATGACAAGCCTTGTTGCAGTGGTAACTGCTTGCTGTTGAGTTGTGATATCTCTTTTCTAATGGTGCTGTTAAATTCTGTGCTGTCCCACTGCGTAATTGGTTTTTAAACTGAATCATCATGGCGAGTTCTGCTGCTTTGTTTTATGACACCGGGCAGGCTGATTTTGAATGCTGTGCTGGTTTCATCTGAGCTGACTACAATCGTGCCGCCATGTGCCTCGACAATTGATTTAACAATGGCTAACCCCAGCCCTGCGCCCTCACCACTGCGTTGGCGTGATGGGTCGGTGCGATAAAAACGATCGAACAGTTTGGGTAGATGTTCGGCCGGGATGGCTGTGCCGGGGTTTTTAACGGTGATGTTTATTCTATTGTTCTCGGTGCTGAGCTGAACGGTGACGATGTTGTTTTGTGGTGTGTGACGAATGGCATTGGAAAGCAGGTTGCTGAGCGTCCGGCGCAGCATCAAACGGTCGCCCTGAACCTGAGCGTTGCCATCCAGCTTTAATGCAACACGATTCTCTTCCGCCCAGGCTTCGTAGTAGTCAAACAGGTTGCCTATTTCACTTTTCAGGTCGATAATTTCCGAACTGGAGGCGTGCTGGGCGTTGTCGGCTTTGGCCAAAAAGAGCATGTCGCCAATCATCTGCGCCATGCGTTCGTATTCTTCCATATTTGAATAGAGAATTTCCTGATATTCATCGGCATTGCGGGACTGAGACAGGGCAACCTGGGTCTGGGTCATGAGATTGGTGACTGGGGTGCGCAGTTCGTGGGCGATGTCGGCAGAGAAATTGGTGAGGCGGTTGAAGGCCTCTTCCAAGCGCTGAAGCAGGGCATTGAATGAGGCGGCCAGGTCGGTGAGTTCGGCAGGAACCGCTTCAGGGGTGAGGCGGCTATTCAATTCGTTGGCGCTGATGCGGCTGATCTGGTCAACGATATTGTGCAGTGGCTTGTGGCCATGGCGCACAGCAATCCAGCCCATCACCCCCATGATCAAAATGCCGCCGACAACCATTAGCCACAGTGTGTGACGAAAGTGGCTGAGAAACTGAAGATGAAAGTCGATGGCGACGGCGATAATGATGGTGTAGGGGCCGTTGCTTCTGCCTGTGACCTGTTGAATCAGGACTCGGTAATGGTGTTTGTCGTTGCTCCACTGTTGTATGTTGCTGTGCGAGAGGTGATTGCTGTGGGGTAGCGGCACCTGAGACAGATCCACGTCGGAGCTGATATAGAGGGGGTTTCCTGAACCGTCACTAATATAGAGTAACGGGTTGTGGTGGCCGACCAGCATGTCATCAAAGCGTTGTTTGATGGCACCTAAGTTGTCATTGGTTTGCAGTGTGGCAAGTGATTGTTTGACCGCCTGGGCAACCACATTGAGTTCTTTGCTGTCTTGCGCTTTAAAGTGTTCGTCGATTGAGCGCTCGATGATCCAGCCAAAGGCGAGGAAGACGACGGTGGCAACGGCGCAGAACAGTAAGGTCAGTCGCAGCGTCAGCGAGGTAGGGCGTGCCATTTATCTATCTTCGTCCGGTAGGTCCAACATGTAGCCCATGCCGCGCACTGTTTGGATCAACTTGGGATCATAGCCATCGTCGATTTTTCCGCGCAGGCGGCGGATGGCAACATCAATGACGTTGGTGTCGCTGTCGAAGTTCATATCCCAGACCTGCGAGGCGATAAGCGAGCGGGGCAGCACTTCGCCCTGGCGGCGCACCAGCAGTTCCAGCAGGGCGAATTCTTTGGCGGTGAGATGGATACGCTTGCCGCCGCGGCTGGCGCGATGACGGGCCAGATCCAGCTCCAGATCGGCAATACTGAGGCTTAGCTCCGTGGCCGGATTGGCGCTGCGGCGCAATAAGGTGCGTACACGAGCCAGCAGTTCGGCAAAGACAAATGGTTTGACCAGATAGTCATCTGCGCCCAGCTCCAGCCCTTTTACCCGGTCGTCGATGCTGTCACGGGCGGTAAGGAATAACACTGGCACCTCTTTGCCTGCCTCACGCAGCGATTGCAAAATCCGCCAGCCATCTACATCCGGTAACATGACATCAAGAATCAGCAGGTCATAGTGTTCGGTCATTGCCAGATGGTGGCCGTCCAGCCCGTTGTGGCTCAGGTCGACAATAAAGCCCGCCTCAGTCAGACCTTGCTTGAGGTACTCACCTGTTTTAACTTCATCTTCGACAATCAAGAGTTTCATTGTTATTAACTTGTATATGGTTAATGTCAGCCTAGTTCATAACAACTGTCATGAAGGTGACAGCAACATGACAAAATTGTAATGCAAACGTCACCTTGGCGACAGTAACTCTTGCCTATTCTTGATCACCATAACCCTTCAGGGAATGATTGCCATGGTTTTTGTTTTTCGATTTCTACGTTTTAATTCACTTGCCCGTGTGTTGTTAGCAAGCGTGCTTATGTCAGGTGTGGGCGCTGTTCAGGCGGGAGAGCCGCTTACCTTGAATAAGGCGGTGGCTGAGGCGCTGATGGCTAACCCCGGGTTGGCGGCTATTGAGGCGCGGGCCAAGGCCTTGGCTGAGATACCGGAACAAGCCGATGCATTGCCCGACCCTGTGCTGTCAGTCAATATTGCCAACCTGCCGCTGGACAGTTTCTCTTTTACTCAGGAAGGCATGACGCAGTTTCAAGTGGGAATTACACAGGCGTTGCCATATCCCGGCAAGCTGGCCTTGCGTTCACAGGCGGCAAGTCAAGAGGCGAGAGCCGCTGAGTCTGATCTGAAAGACAGGCAGCTGCAATTGGTGCGTGATGTCAAAACCGTGTGGTGGAATCTCTTTTATCTGGACCGGGCACTGGATGTGATTGCCCGTAATCAGGTGTTGCTAAAACAGTTTGTCAATGTCGCAGAGACGCGCTACACGGTGGGGCGTGGCTTGCAACAGGATATTCTGTTGGCTCAACTGGAGTTGGCCAAGTTGAGTGACAGCCTGATTCGTGTGCTGAACATGCGTGACAACCAGGTGGCGCGTCTGAATGTGTTGATGGATCACCCGGCCACCGGTTCAATCGAGCTGCCGCAATCTATCGATGAAACCTTGCAAACACTGGTGAGTGCCGAGCTGTTGCAGCAACGTGCCGTGGCATCACGTCCCAGTCTGATGGCGCAGACGGAACGTATGGGGGCGGCACGCAGCCGTGTTGATCTGGCAAAAAAGGATTATGCACCGGATTTTAAAGTGGGCGCGGTATACGGCCTGCGCAACGGTAGCAACCCTGATGGCAGTCGTCGTGCCGATTTGGGGTCTATCCGTTTCAGCATGAACCTTCCCCTTTACAGCGGCAGCAAACAGGATCGCGCTGTTGATCAGCGCAATGCCGAGTGGATGCAGCAGAAATATCGTTTGCAGGATCAGCGTAACCAGGTGGCTTCACAAGTGCAACAAGCCATGATTGATTACCGGCGTGCCGGTGAGCAGGTACAGCTGTTTCAGCAGGAGATTATTCCCCAGGCGCGCCAGACGGTGGATGCCATGCTGGCAGGCTATCAGGTGGGCAAGGTCGATTTTCTTAATCTGGTGCGCAGTCAGACCACACTTTATAACTACGAAACCCAATATTGGAACGCCCTGAGTGCAGCCAATCAGGCACTGGCCCGATTGATTGCCGCAGTGGGTGAGGAGAATGTTCATGAATAAAAATGTCGTTGTTGCGGTTGTTGCTGCTCTGGGAATCGGCTTTGCTGGCGGCTATGGTCTGTCGGGTTCAAATGCACCACAGCCAATGGCGGGGATGGATGGGCAGTCTGCTGAACGCAAGGTGCTGTTTTATCGCAATCCCATGAACCCCGCTATCACCTCGCCGGTGATGGCGCAGGACGAGATGGGTATGGACTACATCCCTGTTTATGCCGATGAGGGTAAACCGAAAGAGAAAGAGGTGCTCTTCTACCGCAACCCTATGAATCCTGCCATTACCTCGCCGGTGATGGCGCAGGACGATATGGGCATGGATTACATTCCGGTTTATGCCGATGGTGGCAGTGCTGATGAACCTGCCGGTACGGTGACGATTGATCCAGTGACGGTGCAGAACATTGGTGTGCGTACCGCAATAGCAGAAATGCGCACTTTGTCACGGGCATTGAAGGGCCTGGGTCGGGTCGATTTTAATGAAGAACGATTGGCGCGCCTGCATCCCAAAACCTCGGGCTGGATAGAGACCTTGATGATTGATGAAACGGGTAAAAAAGTCAGCAAAGACACGATTTTGCTCGGCATTTATTCGCCTGAATTAGTTGCCGCACAGCAAGAGTATTTAGTTGCGCTGGACAACTGGGAGGTGGTGCGCAACAGCAGCTCCAAGCAAATGAAACGTAGCTCCAAAACTATTCTCGACAGTGCCCGCGAACGTTTGCAACTGTTTGACGTTGCCGAGCACCAGATAATGGAATTGGAAAAAACGCGCAAGACCAAAAAACAACTTCATATTCATTCGCCTTTTGAGGGCCGGGTCATGCATATCGGTGCGCGCGAGGGACAATATATCACCCCCAAAGATGAAATCTATCTCATTGCTGATCTGAGTCGTATCTGGGTCAATGTGGATGTGTTTGAAGACGAATTGAGCTGGCTTAAAGTGGGTGACCGTGCCGAGATGCGGGTCAGGGCTGAGCCAGGTCGCAGCTATAGCGGAAAAATAAAATTTATTCATCCAATACTCAATCCCAAGAGCCGCACAGTGCAAGTGCGGCTGGAGTTCGATAATGCGGATCTATCACTCAAGCCGGGCATGTTTGCCAACGTTACCCTTTATGTCGATCCCCAGCCCAATGCGGTGGTGGTGCCCAGTGAAGCGATTATTCGTTCAGGCAGTCGTGAGCAGATCTTTATTGTGCGTGAACCGGGAAAATTTGAGCCGCGTGAAGTGAGTCTTGGGCTGAGTGCAGAAGGGATGACCCAGATTTTGTCGGGTGTAAACGCAGGTGAAGAGGTGGTTACCTCCAGCCAGTTTCTGATCGATTCCGAATCCAAACTGCGAGAAGCAACAGCCAAGATGATGGAGGCGCTACAGGGCGGTGATGCGGCGGCCACCGACATGAGTGACATGGATATGTCGATGGATGATATGGACGACATGAGTGACATGGATATGTCGATGGATGATATGGACGACATGGGTGATATGAATATGGAGGCGTCTGAACATGATCACTAGTATCATCGATGCCTCGTTGCGCAATCGATTTCTGATTATCATCGCTACCATCGTCATTATTGCCGGTGGTCTGTGGTCGATGAAAAATACGCCGCTGGATGCAATTCCTGATCTGTCTGATGTGCAGGTGATTGTCTTTACCGAATATCCGGGCCAGGCGCCGCAGGTGGTTGAAGATCAGGTTACTTACCCGCTCACCACGGCGATGCTAGCGGTGCCTAATGCCAAGGTGGTGCGTGGTTATTCATTTTTTGGTTACTCCTTTGTCTACATTATTTTTGATGACGGCACCGATATGTACTGGGCCCGTTCGCGGGTGCTGGAATATTTAAATTACGTCAGCGGTCGTCTGCCTGATGGCTTAACACCGTCACTGGGGCCGGATGCCACTGGGGTGGGCTGGGTTTATGAATATGCCCTGGTGGATCGCACCGGCAACACTGATCTGGCGGAATTGCGTTCGATTCAGGATTGGTATTTGCGTTACCCCTTGCAGACCGTGGAAGGGGTATCTGAAGTGGCTTCCGTGGGTGGCTACGTCAAACAGTATCAGGTTGAAGTCGATCCCAACGCACTGCTGGCCTACAATATCCCGTTATCGAAAATCAAACACGCCATCCAGCGATCCAATAATGATGTGGGTGGCAAACTGGTGGAAATGGCTGAGACCGAATACATGGTGCGTGGCCTGGGCTACATCCAGTCGATTGATGATCTCAATGTCATCCCCGTGGGTGTGGATGACAACGGCATACCGATTCGTTTGCAGGATGTGGCGCATATTCATCTGGGGCCAGAGCTGCGTCGTGGTGTGGTGGAATTAAATGGTGAAGGTGAGGTGGCCGGTGGCGTGGTGATTATGCGCTACGGTGAAAACGCGATGGCGGTGATTGAAAAAATCCGCGCCAAGCTGGAAGAGCTGAAACCAGGTCTGCCTGAGGGGGTGGAGATTGTGCCGGTCTACGATCGTGGTGATCTGATCACCCGTGCCGTGGATAACCTTAAAGAAAAACTGATCGAAGAGATTATCGTCGTCAGCATTATCTGTATCCTGTTTTTGCTGCACGCCCGTTCCGCCCTGGTGGCGATTGTGTCACTGCCGATTGGAATTCTGCTCGCGTTTATCTTCATGAAATGGCAGGGCATTAACGCCAATATCATGTCGTTGGGGGGGATAGCCATTGCCATTGGCGCGATGGTGGACGGGGCGATTGTAATGATCGAAAATGCCCATAAACATCTGGAAAAAATGGTGGATGAAAAGGGGCGGGAGCTAACCTCGCCCGAGCGTTGGCGAGCCGTCACCAAGGCATCTCGAGAGGTTGGCCCGGCGCTGTTCTTTTCGTTGCTGATTATCACGGTTTCATTTCTGCCGGTGTTTACTCTGCAAGCGCAAGAAGGACGACTGTTTGCGCCTCTGGCGTTTACTAAAACCTATGCCATGGCGGCGGCGGCGATCTTGGCCATCACATTGGTGCCAGTGCTGATGGGGTATTTTATTCGCGGCAAAATTCCGGCTGAAGCGAAAAACCCGGTCAATCGTTTTTTGCATTTTATTCATGTGCCGAGTTTGAATCTGGCCATTCGCTGGCGCTGGCTCACTTTGGGTCTGTCGTTGATTTTGTTGGCGGCTACTTTTTATCCGCTCAGCAAACTGGGCAGTGAATTCATGCCACCGCTAAATGAGGGTGACATCCTTTATATGCCGACCACCTATCCCGGTATTTCTATCACCAAGGCCAAGGAGTTGTTGCAACAGACAGACAAGATCATCAAGTCTTTCCCTGAGGTACACCATGTGTTTGGCAAAGTTGGTCGTGCTGAAACCGCCACTGATCCAGCACCACTGGCAATGCTGGAAACCACCATTCGACTCAAGCCCAAAGACGCATGGCCTGATCCCGATAAATCCGTTAAAGAGTTGATGGATGAAATGGATGTGGCAATCAAGTTCCCTGGTTTATCTAATGCCTGGACCATGCCGATCAAGACCCGTATCGATATGCTCTCTACCGGTATTAAAACCCCCATCGGTATCAAGGTCAGTGGCCCGGATTTGAATGTGCTGGAGAAAGTTGGCAGTGATATCGAGCAAGCCCTGCGACAGTTGCCGGACACACTCTCGGCCTTTGCCGATAAAGCGGCGGGGGGCTATTACCTCGACTTCGATATCGATCGCGAAGAGGCTTCTCGTTATGGCCTGACCACCGGCGATGTGCAGGATGTGATTCAGACCGCCATTGGTGGCATGAACGTTACTCACACGGTTGAAGGGCTGGAACGCTACCCAATCAACCTGCGTTATCCGCGTGAACTGCGAGACAATCTCGACAGCCTCAAACGGGTATTGATCCCCACGCCGACGGGTGCACAGATACCGTTGTCGCTGGTGGCTGATCTGCAACTGCGTCGTGGACCACCGGGCATCAAGAGTGAAAACTCGCGCCCCAATGCCTGGATCTATGTCGATATCAAAACATCGGATATTGGTGGCTACGTGGCAGAAGCGAAGAAAGTGGTGGCCAATCAGGTAGAAATCCCAGCGGGCTATAACCTGGTCTGGTCGGGTCAGTTTGAGTATATGGAACGAGCGGCTGAGCGTTTGCGCATCGTTGTACCTGCCACACTGCTGGTGATTTTTCTGCTGCTCTATTTAAACTTTCGCAACATTACCGAGCCGTTGGTGGTGATGCTTTCAATTCCTTTTGGATTGATCGGTGGTTTTTGGCTGGTTTATCTGCTGGGCTTCAACCTTTCGGTTGCCGTGATTGTTGGTTTTATTGCCCTGGCGGGGGTGGCGGCAGAGATTGGTGTGCTGGTGCTGACCTTTATCGATCAGGAAATTGCCAGGCGCCGCCATGACAGCGGCGGGCGTTTAAACACGGCTGAGATTATGGCGGCTGTGCATAAAGGCACCTCTGAACGTGTCCGTCCTATTGCCATGACAGCGGTTGCTATTATTGCTGGTTTGTTGCCCATTATGTGGAGCACCGGCACTGGCTCTGAAGTGATGCAACGTATTGCCGCACCGATGGTGGGAGGCATGGTGACGGTTACTTTTCTCTGTCTGTTGGTGTTGCCCGTTATTTACGGTGTGATATTGCAGCTGCAGGAAAAATTTAAACAGCAAGACTCGTAATTTTTAAACTTTCATGATTTTTAAACTAAGGAATAGACAATGAAAAAAACTGCACAATCATTATCAGGCATTACTTTCGCAGCCTTGTTGGCAACTGCCGGGCCGCTATATGCATCCGGTGATCATGGCCATGATGAGCATGGCGGTGAACACAAATCTGAAATGAAACATGACGGTCATGATGCCAAGCAGGGGCATGATGAACATAAGTCTCACGCTGGTCATGAATCAGACATGGATAAAATGTTTCTGGTCAAAAAAGCGGTTGATGGTTATAACGTGAGTTTTCACGTCATGAAAGCCAAGCCTGGAAAAGAGATGGGCGGCAGTCACAATTTTATGATCAAGATTGAAAAAGATGGCAAGGCACTCACTAATGTCACCATGAACACCAAGGTGAAACATCCCAACGGCAGCTCAGAAACTAAAAAGGCCATGAAGATGGGGGAATGGATGATGGCCGGCTATGACCTGGGGCATAAAGGTAAGCACAAGATGATGATTTTGTTTAAGACTGCGGATGGCAAAAAACACAGAGCAGGCATCTATTATCCTAAATAGGATAAGGGCGTATGAGGCGGATAACCACGCGGGGAAGTGGTTATCCGCGCCTCGTGTTATATTTTCATGACATGTTGGTGCAATCAATAGGTCGGATGAATTGGGTGATGTAAGACAACAACCTAAGGGGCGGTATTTATATATAGATGTGTGGCGCGGTGTCGCCATTGTGATGATGATTGTTTTTCATTTTTTCTATGATCTTAATAATTTTCAGTATGTAGAAATAGATTTCAATCGCGAACCTTTTTGGCTCTATTTTCGTACTTTGATTGTTACCCTTTTTCTCTGTCTGGTGGGTATCAGCCTTCAGCTATCCACTGGTCACAGGCTTAATCTTCCGCGTTTTCTTCGTCGTTTTGGGTTGCTGATTGGGGCGGCTGCGCTCGTTAGTATTGGCACTTATTTAGTTTTACCAAACACGCCAATTTTTTTTGGGGTGCTTCACTTTATTGCACTGGCAAGCGTGCTGGGGCTGTTGTTCAGGCGGTTTTTCTGGATGAATCTGGTCTTGGGGCTGGGAATCATAATCGCCGGGATCCAATTTCAAGCGGGCTTGTTTGAGTCACCATTGTGGTATTTGGTGGGTTTAATGCGTGACCGACCTTTTACAAGCGATTATGTGCCTTTATTCCCCTGGTTCGGTGTTGTTTTGATCGGAATGTTTTTGGCGTGTGTCATAAAAAAATACGGGCTGTTGAGTACCTCAGCTCAGGGGCGGAATAATATTGTAAATACGCTGGCCTGGGGGGGGAAGCATGGTTTGTTGATTTATCTTCTTCACCAGCCTTTGTTATTTGGCGGCTTCTATCTGGTGGAATTTATCAGTACTTTTTAACGCCTGTCTTGACGACTTAAAATAAAGGTTTTCAAGGTGTTGAACTGTTTGGTTTGAGGCCAACGCCGGTATCTTTTTCCTTGTTTGTCTGCCTGTTTTTCAAAGCGCTGTCTCAAGTGAATATAGTGTATTTAAAAGGCAGCTAAAGCAATTTCCTATGCCCCCGATATAACGTTTGAGTAAGGGAATGTATTACTACATCCATGATCGGCGTGGATGTGAAAGGGGCTTTACGTGAATATATTTTTAAATCTATCGATTCGCTTCAAAATATTGATAATTGTGGTGGCAGGCATTATCGGTCTGGCTGTGACGCTGGCCTTTAACTTCAATGCAACCAGTAGTAATAAAGTCACCCTTGAAAAAGTCCGCGATATTTATTTTCCGACTCTTGAACGTCTGGATGCGGATCTGGTGCGTCTGGATAAAATCAAAGATATCTATAGTGCCGCGGTCATTGAGGGGGAGGAAGACCTGCTCAAGGATGCTGCAGATCAAGCCAAGGCGTTGATACAGGCTTTGAATGAGGTCGCTAGGCTGGACAGTAAGGAGCAGGAGGTTGTAGCCAGACTTCAGCAGGCTTTCACTGTCTATACTGAAAATGCCAACACCCTCAGCCTTGGCATGATTAACGAAACGCTTGATATGCAAACGGCTCAACCGGCTTTGGTTGCGATGAATGCACGCTGGGAGGCCTTGGAAAAAGAGTTACACGATTTTCGTGACCGCAGTTATCAACTCTTCACAGGTGCGATAGATGGGGCCAATGAGTCCTCTGCTGAGGCGCTGAGCCTGAGCGTCATTATTGGCTTTGTAACGGCGTTGATTCTTGCGATGACTGGATTTTTTATTGGTAATTCGATTAGCCGTAACATTACCACTGTAGTGAATTCACTTAATGAGATGGCCTCGGGAGATGGTGATCTGACTCAACGCCTCAAGAGTAACAGTAATGATGAAATCGGTGCGTTGGTAAAAGGCTTCAACACCTTTATCAGCAAGCTTCAAGAAGTGATCGCTGAAGTCACCGGCTCAACGGATCGGGTGGCTGAGGCTGCGGCAGGTATGAAGCGGGTCTCTGAAATGAGTGCTATGGGCATGAGTTCACAGCAGGAGGAGATTCAGTTAGTGGTCACGGCGATGGCTGAAATGACAGCTTCGGTGGATGAGGTTTCCGGTAGCGCCGGTCGGGCATCGGACACCGCTAATACTGCGAGTTCCGAGGCAATAGCTGGCAAGCAGGTGGTTGAGGAAAACATGCAGGCGATCAGACGTCTGGCTGCAGATGTCGAACATGCGTCAGGAGTGATACAGGAGCTGGATAGCCATAGTGAATCGATTGGCAAGGTGCTTAATGTTATTCGTGACATTGCTGAACAGACCAATTTATTGGCGCTCAATGCCGCTATTGAAGCGGCTCGCGCAGGTGAGCAAGGAAGAGGCTTTGCCGTGGTTGCTGATGAGGTGCGCACACTGGCCACGCGAACCCATGAATCAACACGCGAAATTAACGATATGATCTCGCGCCTTCAGAGTGGTACTCAAAGTGCCGTACAAACCATGACCAAGAGTCGTGAGCAGGCCCAGGTGAGCGTGGATCAGGCGGCGCGGGTGGGTGATTCGCTGGAGCGTATTGCTCAGGGCGTCGAGAATATCAGTGGCATGAATATCCTGATCGCCAGTGCGGCCGAGCAACAGACGGCTGCCGTGCGGGAGATCAATAATAATATCGTTAATTTGGGGCAGGTGGTCAGTCAGGTGACGGAAAGCGCCCATATTGCCGAAGGTGATAGCGAAAAACTGGCAGTGCTGGCTGAGCAGTTAAAGACGCAAGTGTCGGTGTTTAGGGTGTGAGCTGAATGCGCGAATATAAAATAATTCAAGGAGAACAGTTGCAAATGAAAAGTAAACTAACATCTATTGTCGGTATGGCTGTGTTCGGGGCAGTTCTAACCGCTCCGGCGTTGGCGACGGACTGGACCGAACGTACCAATATTTCCGGTTTCTACTCTTCTCGTTATAGCGTGACTGATGAGGAGGCCTATTTTCATGGCGATAGAGACTCAGGTATCAACAATGAGGGAAGTTTTCAGGGCACCAAGCTGGGGTTGACGGTTACCTCACAGGTTAATGATGACCTGAGTGTGGCAATGTTGCTGATGTCTGCAGACGGTCATGATGAATACAGTACCCATGTGGATTGGGCATTTGCCAGTTTCAGGTTGAGTGATGAGTTCACCCTGCGTACCGGCAAGCTTAAGTTTCCGGTGGGTTTGGTTAACGAATATGTTGATGTGGGGGTGACCTATCCCTGGATTACTGCACCGCTGCTGCTTTATTCTGAGGAAGTTACTGGGGCGCAGGCAACCCGTGAAGCCTATACTGGCGCTAGTCTGTTATGGGAGGGTGAGGCCGGTGACTGGAGCCTGGGAGGGGACCTCTTTTTTGGTCAGGTAGATCTTGAAGGGATGAGTGTTAAGGGAACGCTGGGCGTTACGGCTCGTGCCAACTGGGATGATACGGTTGAACTTCAGGTCTCTACTTATGAGGGTGAAATGAACACAGACCCTGCCGGTGCCTTGGGGATGATGAATGAAAAAGCGCATTCGGCCACACTTTTGGGTGTCAAGGTTGACTGGAACGATATTGTCGCCTACGCAGAAACGGCCAAGGTAGAGATGGATGTGACCATGATGGGGGTAAATCCAGGTGATTCTGATTCATGGTATGTCACCTTGGGGTATCGAATGGGCAAGTTTTTGCCTCATATTACCCGCCAGGATTGGGAGCGGGATAATGGCGATAATCATCAGATTTCAACCTTGGGGCTTGCTTATAGTCTTAGCGATTCTTTGGTAATAAAGGTGGAACAAAGCCGTATAGACACAAATAATTTTGCGACTCAGCCGGGGTTGTACGAAAGTTCGCCTTCCAGCGGTTCTGTCAATATGACCAGCGTTGCTGTTGATGTCATTTTCTAAAGGAGCCGGGATATGTATCTTAAATTGATCAAATGGAATGTAACTCGGGTTGCGGTCTCTGTTATGTCACTTGTTTTTCTGCTGGCGGGACAGGCGTTTGCCGATGTGGCGGTGGTGGCCAATAAGGGAATTGGTGTCGATTCGATCACTGCCAAAGAGGCTAAAAAAGTTTGGCTGGGAAAAAGTAAATCATTGGCGGGAACAGGTGTGAAGTTGGCAGATTTATTGCCGGGTAATGCGTCGCGAGACCACTTTTACTCCACCGTTGTCAAAAAGAGTGAAAAGAAGCTTAAGGCTTATTGGGCCAAGATTGTGTTTGCCGGAAAAGGCACGCCGCCAAAAGCCTTTGCTTCAGACGCTGAGGTAATCAGTTGGGTGGCATCAACGCCTGGGGCTGTTGGCTATGTGGATAGCGCAGCCGCGGATGACTCAGTGAAAGTATTGATGATCAGTAAATAGAACTGAGAAACGCTGAAGATGCAATTGGGCACAGAACAAAGTTTATGTCGTTGTCTGTGCCCCAATTGCATTTTTGATGCTATCACCTGAGCCGCTTTGCAACGGGCGGCTTCGAAGTAATTATCGATGTACGTTTTGAAATTATTACCGGTTGGTTAAAACGCTTCATCAGGCAAATTTTTATTGCCGATATCCAGCCAGTATTACGCTTGTATGGCTCCTCTCACCTCAGATACTTAGATTAATCACTAACCTAAAAAAGTCAGTTACTCGCCTAGTGCGTCTACTTTTTGTCCGATCTATATTCACGTTCAACTGTTTTTCCAGGATTAAGGTGATGCAAACATTACAAAACTGTAATGCATGTGTCACGCGATAGACAGAGACAAACACTAGACTTATACCTATACACGTTCATAGCGGCACTGAAGCGCAGCCGGTTTGCTTGGTTAGATAACAGCTAATGTATAGGAGGAGAGGTCATGTCAATTATCGCTACCCCCTCTGGGCATAAATTTCCGTGGTATGTGAAGCTTTTCTTTTGGAATCAGAAACGTAAATATGGTGCAATCCTGGAGCCGGCACGGTTGTGGGGGCGTTCCCCCAAGGTGTTTGCCACACTGGCATCGCTCTACGGTGCGTTTGATCGTAGTTCCTCGCCGCTTGAACCTGCTTTAAGAACATTGGTCACTGTGCGGGTGTCACAGATCAATTGGTGTCCCTTTTGTGTCGACATCAATTCCGCCACGGCATTGAAGCGCGGCATTAGTGATGAAAAACTTAGCTGCCTGGCAGGTTATGCAGATAGCGATCTTTATAGCGATAAAGAAAAGGCGGCTCTCGCCTATGCCGAGGCCGTAACTTACAGCGATCGCCAAGTCAGCGATGAGAACTTTGGTGCCTTGCGCAGCCATTTTAATGATGATGCCATCATCGAACTTACCGGGTTGATCGGCTTTCAAAATATGTCGAGCAAATTCAATGCCGCCCTGGGTGTTAAAGCGCAGGGGTTTTGTGCCATTGCACCGCAGCCTGTTATGGATAATTTAAAGGAAGAGGGACGTGATGATGCTGCCACTTAATGATAGCTGTCCTGTGTGTGGTATGCAGCCGGAAGTTGAAGTTGTTTCTGTTGAGCATCATAAAATGTATTTTTATTTCTGCTCTGAGCAGTGCAGAGAAACCTTTATCGCCCGTCCCAGCCTTTATGTTGCCAAAATAGGCAAACAACGAGACGTGATTTTGAAACGGCGAACCATGTATTTTTCAGAGTCGTTAGGGGCTGGTGTTGGTGATCTTCTCATCCCTTATTTAAAAGATTTGATGGGGGTGAAGGAGGTGACGGTTGAGGCTGAAAAAATAGAGATCTCTTATGATTTGTTACAGGTGACTGAGAGGCAGATTGAAAAGGCGCTGGAGGATGTCGGTGTGCAACTTGGTGGCAGTTGGCTGGAGCGTTTGCGTCGTGGATGGGTGAACGATAGCGAAGAAATAGAACTGGATAATCTGGCAGAACCGCCAGCACCGTGTTGTAACCGAACGCTGCCAAAAACCTGACGGAGATAAAGAAATGGACTACCGAAAAATAACCGCAATTATCCGCAGCGATGTGCTGGAGAAGGTTGAAAAAAAATTACAAGAGATCGGCGTTCAGGGCATTAGTGTGACCAAGGTAAAAGGCTATGGCGAATATGCGGATTTTTATTCTAAAGACTGGATGGTAAGCCATGCGCGGGTTGAGATATTCACCAGTGCGGCACAGGCCGACGTTATTGCCCTGGCCATTATGGATACGGCGTATGAGGGATTGGAAGGTGATGGCATTGTTGCGGTGCTGCCGGTGGAAAAACTCTACCGGATACGAACAGGTTCTGAAGCAGCAATCGATGAAATTTAACAAATAAATCAAGGAAAAAGTATGCCTGAAATTATTCCCAATCTGCACCCGGTTTTTGTCCATTTTACGGTGGCATTGTTATCACTGGCTGTTGGACTTTTTATTATTACGCCATTTGTTAAGTCGCCACTCAAAGAACAATGGCAAACGGTTGCCCGATGGTCGTTGTGGTTTGGTGCGGCAATCACTATTTTCACTGGTTTTGCCGGGCTTGATGCCTATAACACGGTTGCCCACGACACCCCGTCTCATCTGGCAATGACGGATCATAAAAACTGGGCCATTGTCACCATTGTGTTGTTTTTGTTATTGGCTGGCTGGTCTATTGTTTTGGTGCGTAAGGGTAAAAAACTGGGGACGGCATTTGTAGTCTGCATGCTTGTTGCAGGGGGTGTATTGGCCTCAACCGCATGGAGTGGTGGTGAGGTGGTCTACCGCTACGGTTTGGGGGTGATGTCATTACCAAAGGCTGAAGGTGAAGGGCATAGTCATTCGCATGCGGGCGGTGGTGGTCATGGTGATGCCAGTAGTAGTGGGGGGGAAGGTCATGATGAGGCGATGAATGATATGGATATGGACTTCAGTGGTATGGATGAGATGGCGAGTGAAAATGCGGATGGGCATGAGCATCAACATTAGTCTTGAGAGTGATGCAAAGAATCCGATTGGTGGCAGTGTGGATGAACATCCGGCAACCAATCTGGAAAATATGCTGACAGCGGGTGTTGATATGGCATTTTAGTTTTATTTTTAGGAATGGCTCGGGGCGGTCAGGATGACGTCCCAGGCTTGATTGCAAAACAAAGGAGGGGGAATGCCACACGAAATCATGAACACAATGCATGAAACGGCTATGCCGGGTAGCCATCACGGGTTGTTTTGGGCTGCAGTAGCAGCGGTGTTTGCGTCGTTGTTGCTTCTGGTTTGGTGGTTTGGAATTCGTGCTAAACGGACTAAATAGACGGGTCTGATTCGCGCTAAGAAAAATACTGATACAGAAAGGGGGGGGGATGAACAAATCAGGGGTTATTTTCACATTACTTTTACTGTTGCCGTCGCTGTTGCTGGCCGCGCCATTGATGTATGTCCCGACCGGAAATACAAACAACATTGTGATCATTGATCTAAATACAGACAAGATCGTGGGTCGTATCGACGAGTTGGAAAATGCCCATGGCCTCTCCGGTAGCCCCAATAGTGAGTATCTGGTTGCTGGAAGCATGAAACCAGCAGAAAGTTCTGTACCGCCAAGTTCAGGCAAACCGGCGGTGGTTAGCGACGCTGAACATGCAGCACATCATGCCGGTGCTGATAAGGCAACCAGCAGAAATACAAGCTATCTTTCAATCGTGCACCCGAAACATGGCCATGTCATGCGTCGTATTGCGGTGCGTGGCCTCACTCATCATACGGCTGTATCCCCAGGTGGGCGGTTTGCAGCGGCAGTCCATTCCGGCGCTGGTGGGATCTCAGTCGTCGATTTGAAAACAAGTTCAGTGATTAAAATCATTGATACGGGGCTGTGGCCAAATTATGCCGTCTTTTCAAAAGACGGTGAATACCTTTATGTCTCCAACTCTGGTGCGAACAGTATTAGTGAAATTGATACGGCTAATTGGAAAGTTGTGCGTGAATTAACAGTTGGAAAAGGCCCTGAACATATGGTGTTAGGAGTGCACGGGCAGAGGCTTTATAGCGCCAATAAGGGGGATGCGACAGTATCTGTTATCGATCTTGGCAGTGGCCAGCCTGGCCAGGTGTATAAAGTGGGTGATAAACCACATGGAATCGATGTTTCCGATGACGGCCGCTGGTTGTTTGTTGCGAGTAAAAAGGCTGGGCTTGTGACGAAAATTAATCTCGTTAATGGGATTTCTAAAAATGTTGAACTGAAACCTGCTCCTTATCATCTGGCTTATATCAACAACCTGGATAAGATTTATGTCTCCAGTCGCAAGGCTCCGAAAATATGGGTGCTTGATCCTGTTACGTTAGCAATAAAACAGACGATAGATTTGCCTCAAGGTGTGGCACATCAAATGGTGATTCGCAATGAATAGTGAGTTATTAGGGTTTCTCTAATGATTCATGAATACGCATATTGAGTTCAAATCTTCTGCTTTTGCGTTGCTGATCTTCGCAATAGTCGGCTGTTAAGTGCGGTCTGCGCCTTGAATCGACAGGTTTTGAATCTCAATTTGAGGCAGTCATAATTTTTTAGATGTGCCCATAAGTTTGTTGACTTGTGTGTAGCTCCTAGGATCTACACTTGGTTTAAGCGATTAGAAATAACAGGCTGGCGAAGAGAATGTTAACGGTTAGTGAGTTGTCAAGGGCGACGCAAGTGACACCCGATGCGATACGACATTATGTACGTTTTGGTTTGTTGGTGCCGTCACGTAATCCTGATAATGGTTACAGGTTATTTAACGGTCATGACATAAATAAAGTTAAATTTATTTGTCGTGCAAAAGGAATTGGTTTTTCGTTGCGTGATATTCAGATTATTTTCGACCACAGTAATGATGGCCAGTCACCTTGCCCGGCTGTGCGAGAGATGATTCAACATCGTATTAATGAAAACAGAAATAAACTGGCGGAATTAAACAATTTGCAAAACAGAATGGATGCGGCATTGGCAAGGTGGGAAACAATGCCGGATGGTGAACTTGATAGTGAGGCGATTTGTCACTTGATTGAGGCCATTACCTGAATGTGAAAATTTGAGCAGGGAGGCGTCTCCTTGTCAGGGATAAAAGTTAAGAAAAAAGGGGCAATAAGATGAATACCGATCCGGTTTGTGGCATGGATGTAGCGGCAGGTAAAGGTTATCAGGTAGATCATAATGGTCAGGTCTATCAATTTTGCAGTCAGGGTTGTCAGCGAAAGTTTAAGGCCAACCCTGCGCAATACGTGCAAACGGAATCACTCAAAGACCCTGTCTGTGGTATGGCGGTCACTGAAGCATCAACACACCATATAGAACATGAGGGCAAAAATATTTATTTTTGCAGTGCCGGTTGTTTTAAAAAGTTTTCTGCCGCTCCTGAGCAATACCTTTCGAAACAGTCGAGTGAGAAAAAAGGTGGTTATTGTTGCAGTAGCAAAAAGACTGAGGTAA
Organism: Gammaproteobacteria bacterium; assembly: GCA_024277755.1. Taxonomy (GTDB): domain Bacteria; phylum Pseudomonadota; class Gammaproteobacteria; order Tenderiales; family Tenderiaceae; genus Tenderia. The sequence continues at coordinate 21,228 of JAJRUN010000136.1, forward strand.
CCGAACCAAAGAAAAAGTCGCACAGTTGTTGCGGTGGAAAAGAGGCTTCAGCACCTGATGCTAAAGCTGAATCAGAGAGCTCTCCCCATAGCTGCTGCGGTGGCAAACAGCATGGCCATCATGGGGGAACAACACTCGCCAAGCCGGTGGATGAGTCGGCAATTTACACCTGCCCTATGCATCCCGAGATCGAACAACAAGGGCCGGGCAGTTGCCCTAAATGCGGCATGGCGTTGGAACCAAAGGGCGTTCCCCTTATTGCCATAAAAATGCAATATACCTGCCCCATGCATCCTGAAATTATTCAGGACCACCCAGGCTCCTGCCCTAAATGCGGTATGGCACTAGAGGCTACCACGGTAGAAGCGGAGGATGATACGACCGAGCTGGATGACATGACGCGCCGTTTTAAGATTGGTGCACTGTTTGCCATTCCGGTCTTTTTCAGCGCTATGGCGGCTGAGTTCTGGCCAGAAGCGATGGCTGAATTGATCGACCCCAATTTGCGTCAGTGGATTGAGATGATCCTGTCGGCACCTGTAGTCATCTGGTGTGGCTGGATATTCTATGAGCGCGCTATTCAGTCGGTAGTTACACGTAACCTCAATATGTTCACTCTGATTGGACTGGGTGTGTCGGTGGCTTGGATCTATAGTTTAGTTGCCACGGTTTTTCCCGGTATTTTTCCGCCCGAGGTGTTTAACAAGGTCGGGGTTGTGCCTGCCTATTTTGAGGCGGCGGCAGTCATTACCGTACTGATATTGCTAGGCCAGGTGTTGGAGCTGCGGGCACGTAGCCAGACCAACGCCGCGATTAAACTGCTGCTGGGGCTGGCACCTAAAACCGCCCGTATCGTGCGCGAAGATGACACAGAAGAAGATATCCCTATGGAGCATGTGCAGGTGGGTGATACGTTGCGGGTGCGTCCCGGTGAAAAAATTCCCGTCGATGGCATCACCATTGATGGCGAAAGCAACGTTGATGAGTCGATGGTGACGGGCGAACCGTTACCCGTTGCCAAGCGGGCGGGTGAACGTCTGATCGGCGCTACGGTTAATGGCACCGGCGGTTTATTGATGCGGGCTGAAAAGGTGGGTTCAGATACCTTGTTATCGCAGATCGTCAATATGGTCGCCGAAGCCCAGCGCTCCCGCGCCCCCATCCAGAGACTGGTCGATACGGTCTCCGGCTATTTTGTTCCGGTCGTGATCTTCGTTTCGATTATCACCTTTATTATCTGGAGTCTGTTGGGGCCGGAACCCGCTATTGCCTATGCCGTCATCAACGCCGTGGCGGTGCTGATTATCGCCTGTCCCTGTGCGCTGGGATTGGCGACACCGATGTCGATCATGGTGGGCACGGGTAAAGGCGCGATGATGGGTGTGTTGTTTAAGAATGCCGAAGCACTGGAGGTCTTACGCAAAGTAGACATTCTAGTGGTGGATAAAACCGGCACACTCACCGAAGGCAAACCCAAGTTGGTTTCGGTTACGGTGACTGAGCGGTTTCAGGAAAACGATAACCTGCGCCTTGCCGCCACACTGGAGCGGGGCAGCGAACATCCGCTGGCTGAGGCCATTGTGCGGGGGGCTGAAGAGCGAGGCGTGGCGTTAACTCAAGCTGAAGATTTTCAATCTGTTACCGGCATGGGGGTAACAGGCGTTGTCGATGGTCGCCAGGTGGCGCTGGGTAATATCAAATTGCTAGAGAGCTTGAACATCGACGCGGGTGTTCTGCCACAACAAGCAGACCACCTGCGATCTGAAGGGCAGACCGTGATGCTGTTGGCCATCGACGGCAAGGCGGCAGGATTGATTGGTGTGGCTGATCCCATCAAGGAGACCACCCCCGAAGCGATTCGTGATCTGCATGGCGAGGGTATCAAAATAGTGATGCTTACGGGTGACAGTCGCAAGACCGCTGAGGCGGTGGCCGCCAAGCTCGATATCGACCAAATCCATGCCGAAGTACTGCCGGAGCAGAAGGCCGAAGTGGTCAAACAGCTTCAGGCCGAAGGGCATATCGTCGCCATGGCCGGTGATGGCATCAATGACGCGCCAGCACTGGCTCAAGCCCATGTCGGTATTGCCATGGGAACGGGAACAGACGTTGCAATGGAGAGTGCGGGCGTTACCCTGGTTAAAGGTGATCTGCGTGGCATCGTCCGGGCCAGACGCCTGAGCCGGGCCACCATGCGCAACATTCGTCAAAACCTCTTTTTTGCTTTTATCTACAACGCTGCGGGTGTGCCAATCGCCGCCGGGCTGCTCTATCCTGCATTCGGGCTGTTGCTTTCTCCCATCTTTGCAGCGGCAGCGATGGGGTTCAGCTCAGTGTCGGTAATTAGCAATGCGCTGAGATTAAAAAGGGTGAAATTGTAATTTTCTGTGTTACAGACCGGCTAAAACCTCGATCTCCGAGGTGCCGGTCAAGTGCTTGCTTTGGAGGTCGAGGTTTTAGCCGGCCTGTCTAAGTCAACAAAGGGGAATTCAGTTATGCATGGTGGAGAAGAGTACGCTTACGGTATGTGGGCTGTCGCCGCCTTTAACGTTGGCCTGTTTCTATTTTTTATCCTGAGTTTTATCAAGCCAAGAGGTGGTCAAGAGTGGCGCAGCATGAGCGTGGTTGTTGCTTTTCTGGTGGCACTGTTTAGCGAGATGTACGGTTTTCCGCTGACCATCTATCTGCTCACCGGTTGGTTGGGCGATGCTTATCCCGCTCTGCAACCCTTTAACCATAAATTGGGACACCTCTGGGTGGTGGTATTCGGGGGGTCAGACTTGGCTTGGGCCGTTGTGATGGGCTTGAGTCTGGTGCTGATGCTCATGGGTTACACACTGCTCTCAAAAGGTTGGACACAGATTCACGCCGCTCGAGGTGGTCTAGTATCCGATGGCATTTATGCCTACGCTCGCCATCCGCAATATACCGGGCTATTCCTGCTTATCATCGGTTTTCTAGTGCAGTGGCCAACGTTACTCTCTGTATTAATGGCCCCCATTATGCTTTATGCCTATGTTCATCTGGCCAAGGTTGAAGAGCGGCGTGCCGTGGCTGAGTTTGGTGAAACATATAACGAATACGTACGCAAAACACCGGCCTTTTTCCCGCCGCGATATCAATGGAAAGAATTTTTATCCGTGGAGGTTCACAGCGAAGGGAGGTCGTAACACAAATCAATATTCAAACAGGAGGTGATATATGGAAGGCCTGGGTTCACTTTTATTCTTTGCCATTTTCTTTTACATCATGATGCGCTATGGCTGTGGTGCCCATATGATGCATGGCCATGGCAAGGGACATCATGGTCATGGCATAGCCAAAAAGTATATTGACCCCGTCTGTGAAAAGGACGTGGAGACTGAGAAGGGGTATGGCAGGATGTATCAGGGGATGCTCTATCGTTTTTGCAGCAAAAGTTGTCTCGATAAATTTGACGTTGATCCTGAACGCTACTCCAGCATAGAAATCAACAAACCGCAAGGTTAGCGCCTAAAAGGACTCCTGGCAGCTGCAAGTTCCAGGTGCCAGGTTCAATGGTTTGATCAGCACTTCTCAGGCGCTTGGCGATCTTCGTGTTGTGTGTCGAAAAGGTCTTGCGGAAGCAAGGCCGTCAACTTATCAATATTATTCACAAGTGTTCGGCTCCTTTTCTAATGGAGTCGACCATGTCCTGTAATTTGTCAGCTGTGTGTTCTCCCTCTTCCAGTACTGCTGTGCTGATGGCTGACTCGATCATCAAGGCCAGTTCATCAAAGTGTTTGTCACCAACATGATCACGGCCACTCTTGCTTAATTTTTTTTTAAATGTATCAACCAGGCGCTCGGCATGGGAAAGGTGTTTGTGTGTCATTTGTGTAGCCTCTTATTTAATCGTTATTTTGGTTCAAATGAATGCCTTAACGTAAACTGCAATATTCATCTTTTTCGAAAACATCCTTGGCTGAACCAACAATGAGGGGGTCTGGTGTTAAGATGATGTCTTCATTTTTGTTGGGGTAGTCCAGCTGGTCGAGAATAAAACGCATGGCATTGATGCGGGCGCGTTTTTTATCATCTGACTTAACCACTGTCCAAGGTGAGTCAGCGGTGTCGGTGTAGAAAAACATCGCTTCTTTGGCTTCAGTATAGTCATCCCATTTGTCCAGTGATGCCAAATCAATTGGGCTTAACTTCCATTGTTTTAATGGATCAACACGGCGTTTTTGAAAGCGGCGAAACTGTTCTTCACGACTGACAGAAAACCATAGTTTGTAGAGTGATATGCCACTGCGAACCAGCATCCGTTCAAGGTCAGCTGCCTGGCGCATGAATTCCAAATATTCTTTCGGGGTGCAGAAGTTCATCACTCGCTCGACACCCGCACGGTTATACCAGGAGCGATCAAGCAAGACGATTTCACCGGCGGTGGGCAGGTGTTTGATATAACGCTGAAAGTACCATTGCCCTTTTTCCGTTTCGGTTGGTTTTTCCAGGGCAATCACACGCGCACCACGCGGGTTTAGGTGCTCCATAAAACGTTTGATTGCGCCGCCCTTGCCTGCTGCATCACGGCCTTCAAAGAGAATGACTATTCGCTGCCCTGTTTCTTTGACCCAGCTCTGCATTTTTAGCAGTTCAACCTGAAGTTCATGTTTGCGCTTTTCATATTCAACGCGGCTGATTTTGTTTTTATATGGATAGGTGCCGTTTTTAAAGATGTCTTTTCTGGAAAGCGGCGGGGTGTTTTCTATCGTGTTTTTTATTGCGCTGTCAGTGTTTAAAACGGTTTTTGTGGGCACTGCATGAATGGCTTGTTCTGTCATAATGACCTCGTTAAGTTTTAGCTATGAAAATACAAATCTATCTTCTGATCATAGTCTTATATCGGCTGTGTTTCAGTATTGGAAGAGGCTAATTTTCGATTTATTTTCAGTTGAAAATCACATTAATAACGAGGGTTGTAAATGAGAAAAATCTCATTTACATGAGTGTGGATTGATGGGTTTGATGTGGAGGTCTAGAAAATGCCAGTCTGAGTCTTTTTAGCCGGTTTATATGCACTGACCGGGAATGGTTTTGAGCAGTTCTTCTGAATCTGGCTAGTTGTGAAATCACATTTTTTGAGATACGAAAAGTTATCTGTCAGATCTTGATGGTTGTGGTGGGGCTTTTTGGCTGTCTAGGCAGTGTTAACAGGTCATGGATAAAATATGGAATATACTGTTCGGCTGATAGTGTTTGTATAGATATTCTTGGGGAACTGTTTTGTCAATATTGAGGTGTTGCTGGTGTTATGAAGATGATGAAGGCTTTAGTTAAAAAACATGCCAAGGAAGGTCTGTGGCTGGAAGACGTACCTGTGCCGAAGGTTGGTAATAATGATGTTCTGATCAAAATTCAGAAAACGGCTATTTGTGGCACGGATGTCCACATCTATAACTGGGATGAATGGGCGCAGAAAACTATCCCTGTGCCGATGACCATTGGTCATGAGTTTGCTGGCGTGATCGTCGATATGGGTACCAATGTCACCGAGCTGAATATTGGTGATGTGGTTTCCGGTGAGGGCCATATTGTTTGCGAACGTTGTCGTAACTGCCTGGCTGGCAGGCGTCATCTTTGTCCAAATACTATTGGTGTTGGTGTTAATCGTAATGGTAGTTTTGCCGAGTATGTTGCTATTCCGGCCAAGAATGTGTTTCGGCCAAATATTGAAATTCCAACGGATGTGCTGGCTTGTTTTGACCCGTATGGCAATGCAGTGCACACGGCGCTTTCTTTTAATATGGTTGGTGAGGATGTGCTGATTACCGGCGCCGGTCCGATTGGTATTATGGCCGCGATGGTTGCGGCGCATTGCGGTGCGCGAAATATTGTTATTACCGATATCAATGATTACAGGTTGAATCTGGTAAAGAATATCGTGCCTAAAGTCCATCCCTTCAATGTCAGCAAAGATGTCATCACTGAAGATTTCATGCGTAGCCTGGGGATTCTTGAAGGCTTTGATGTCTGCCTGGAAATGTCTGGTTCACCAGAGGCGTTTCGAGATGCCCTTGGCAGGATGATTAACGGTGGCAGTATTGCCATGCTTGGCATCATGCCGGATGGTACGGGTATTGACTGGACGCAGGTTGTTTTTAAAGGTTTGTTCATCAAAGGTATTTATGGCCGTGAGATATTTGAGACCTGGTATAAAGGTGTGATGATGGTGCAAAGCGGTTTGCCATTGGCTAAGATCATCACTCACCGCTACCATTACACCGAGTTCCAGAAAGGCTTTGATGTTATGCGTTCTGGGCAGTCTGGCAAGGTGGTTCTCAATTGGGAAGACATTTAAAAAACAACGAAGGCTGGTTATGAGTTTCAAAAATGCAAAAACAGGTTTGGCGCAAGAGTTGGCAGAAATCAAGGCTGCTGGTTTATGGAAAAACGAACGTGTCATCGTCTCTGAGCAGAAGAATGATATTACCCTCGTAGATGGTAGCGAGGTGATTAATATGTGTGCCAATAACTATCTTGGCCTGGCCAATAGCCCCGATGTGATTCAGGCCGCAAAAGACAGTTATGAGCAGTGGGGATTTGGACTCGCTTCGGTGCGTTTTATTTGTGGTACTCAAGCGATTCACAAAACCCTTGAAGATAAAGTCACGGGCTTTCTTGGTATGGAAGATACGATTCTTTATGCCGCGTGTTTTGATGCCAATACCGGGCTGTTCGAAACAATTCTAAACAAAGATGATGCGATTATTTCTGACGAGCTGAATCACGCCTCCATTATTGATGGTGTGCGCCTGTGTAAGGCGGCACGCTTTCGTTATAAAAACAATGATATGGAAGACCTCGAAGCTAAGCTTAAAGAGGCAAAGGCAGGTGGTGCGCGTCGCCTCCTGATTACCACCGACGGTGTATTTTCCATGGATGGAACGATTGCACAGCTAGATAAGATTTGTGATCTTGCCGATAAATATGATGCCATGGTTCATCATGATGATTGCCATGCGGTTGGTTTTATGGGTAAGACCGGGCGTGGCATTCATGAATATTGTGGTGTGATGGATAGGGTCGATATTATTACTGGAACATTTGGTAAGGCGCTGGGGGGGGCTTCTGGTGGTTACACGTCCGGGCGTAAAGAAATCATTGACATGCTGCGTCAGCGTTCACGCCCCTATCTGTTTTCAAATACTGTTGCACCAGCGATTTGCGCGGCAGCAATTAAGGTTTTGGATATGCTTTCAGGATCGACAGCCCTGCGTGACCAGCTGGAAGAAAATACACGTTATTTTCGCCAAGGCATGCAAGAGGCTGGTTTTGCAATCAGTCCTGGTGAGCATCCGATTGTGCCGGTGATGCTGGGTGATGCGGTGCTGGCCCAGAAGATGTCACAAAAGCTATTGGATCGTGGTGTCTACGCGATTGGGTTTTTCTTTCCGGTAGTCGCCAAAGGCAAGGCCAGAATCCGTACCCAGATTTCGGCAGCGCATACAAAACAGGATTTGGATAAGGCGATAGCGGCATTTGCAGCGGTTTATGCTGAACTGACGGATTAACCGACGCTTGTGTTAACGCCGGGCTTGCTGCGGCTAGGCCTCTTTGGCTGATGCCGTTTTAGCTTTAAGCTCCAGGCCTGCCTTTTTGAAATGCTGGTGCATGTTGATGATTGCGTTTTCTGTGCTGTTCCAGTCGATGCAGGCATCGGTGACTGAGACGCCGTAGTCAAGATCATCAAGGTTTTTGGGAATGGCCTGATTGCCACCATTAAGATTGCTTTCAATCATGATGCCTTTGATCGAAGTGTTGCCATCGAGAATCTGTTGGTTGATGTCGTCCATCACCAGCAGTTGCCTCTCTGGGTCTTTAAGTGAGTTGGCATGGCTGCAATCCACCATGATGCTCTTAGGCAGATCGAGGTGCTCAAGGTGACGTTCACACTGGGCAATGTGTTTGGCATCGTAGTTTGGCCCGCTGCTGCCACCACGCAAGACTACGTGTGTGTATGGATTGCCCTTGGTGCGAACCACGGCAACACGCCCAGCGGCATTGATGCTGACAAAATTGTTTTCATGGGCTGCCGCACGCATGGCGTTGATGGCAACATCAAGATCGCCATTGGTGCCATTTTTAAAACCAACCGTGGATGAAAAACCACTGGCCATCTTTCTATGGGTTTGTGACTCGGTTGTCCGCGCACCGATCGCCGTCCAGGAAAACAGATCCTGAACGTATTGGGGGGTAACCAGATCCAGCGCTTCACCGGCGGTGGGCAGGCCGATCTCAGCAATATCCAGTAACAGCTGGCGTGCCAGTCGCAGTCCTTCTTCTATTTTATAGCTGTTGTCCAGGTGTGGGTCATTGACCAGGCCCTGCCAGCCGACATTGGTGCGGGGCTTTTCAAAGTAGACTCGCATGACCAAATACAGGCTGTCCTGCACCTGATCAGCCAGCTGTTTGAGTTTTTTGGCATATTCCCGGGCTGCCTTAACATCGTGTATCGAGCAAGGGCCAACCACCACAAAACGACGTGGATCACTGCCATCTAGGATGTTTTTGATGGTTTGCTGACCATTTAAAACCGTGTCGATAGCTTTTTGGCTGAGTGGATATTCACTTTTGAGTTGATCAGGGTGAATGATCTCAGTCTCTGAGTGGATATGCAGATTTTCTATACGTAAATCCATAAAATGCCCGGATGTTCAATTTAAAGCGGCGCATTCTAACATGTTGGCCATATCAGGGGCGTCTGAAATTCGGGCTAAATCGCTGGAAGGGCGATGAGGGTATTTAAAGTAACGCGGCGTCGTTTTTGTTTTATATGCTTTAGAATGTGCGGCTCTTGCTGAAAGTAAACAACATTGGGGATGGTAGGTAGATGCGGTTTGATGTCTTTAACGGTGATGCAGACGGCCTGTGTGCATTACAGCAGTTTCGTTTGGCTTTTCCGGCTGAGAGCCAGTTGGTCACTGGGGTTAAGCGTGATATTGCCTTGCTTAAAAAGGTGAATGCCAGCTCCGGTGATGAGGTCAATGTCTTTGATATCTCACTGGATAAAAATCGTCAGCCATTAACGTCGCTGTTGGCGCAAGGTGTCGAGGTTAAATATTTTGACCATCATTTTGCCGGTGATATTCCTGAATCAGACCACTTGAATGCCAATATTGATACGACCCCGGACATCTGCACCAGCTTGATTGTGGACCAGTTTATTGGTGGTAAATATCGAGCCTGGGCAGTGGTGGGGGCCTTTGGCGATAATTTTGATGACCGCGCCTGCCAGGTAGCCGAAGGCCTGGGGATGAGCGAAGAGCAGCTGGGGCTGTTGAGAGAGCTAGGCATCTATCTTAACTATAACGGCTATGGAGCTACGGTTGAAGATTTGCATTTTGCCCCGGCGGAGCTTTCGCAGCGAATGGCTGATTTTGAAGATCCATTGCAGTTTATTCGCCAGGATGCAGCTGTGTTTGAAACCTTGCGGAATGGCTCGCTAGAGGATTTTGCCAAGGCAGAGGCCTGCCCCCCTGCTATCGCCGATGACAAGGTGGCCGTTTACCTGTTTCCGGCTGAATCGTGGGCGCGGCGTGTTTCGGGTGTGTTTGGCAATCAACTGGCTACGGCCAACCTCGGTCGTGCCCATGCCTTGTTGACTGAACTGCCCCAGGGTGGCTATGTGGTGAGTGTGCGGGCACCAATGAATAATAAGTTCGGTGCGGATGATCTGTGCCGCCAGTTTCCAACCGGCGGCGGTCGCAAGGCGGCGGCGGGGATCAATGAGCTGCCCGCGACCATGTACGATGAATTTGTTGCCGCCTTTAAAGCAATCTATGCTTGACAGTAGTGATTGAAATTTAGGGGGTAGGCGATGTCGACACGATATTCACACATCCTGCTGGCGACTGACTTGTTGCAGGTGAGCAATGCAGTTACCGAGAAGGCAAAACAGTTAGCCGATTTAAATCAGGCCAAACTCAGTCTGATTCATGTGGTTGAGAATCTGCCGATCTACTTTGGCAACGAGCTGGTGATACCCGAGACCCTGGAGATTGAACACCAATTGCTGGTGCAGGCCAGACAGAAAATGGCAGCACTGCGTCAATTGCTGGTGATTGCTGAGGCAGATGCCCATGTCGAAGTGGGGGTGACCAAGCTTGAAATTATTGGCTTTGCCCGGCAAAACAGCGTCGATTTAATTGTATTGGGCAGCCATAGCCGCCATGGTTTGGAACATCTGCTGGGGTCAACCGCCAGGGCGGTTGTCAATGTCGCTCCGTGTGACGTGTTAGCGGTGCGTTTTAAACGCGGGGGCTCGGAGTAAGCCGGGAGCTTGAAAGCATAAACAAGGCCAGGGTTGATGAACTCTGGCCTTGTTTGTCTCTGTTGTCTGGTTTTAATCGGTCAGTTTTTCCAGCAGCGCGTCTTTATCCTGGGTTTGTGCCATAGCCGTGCGAATTTTGTTGAAGGCCTCAGCCGCTGCTTGCGGATGTTTGGCGTAGCCGATGATGGGATCATATTTATAACCTGCCGCCTTCATTGCCTGGTTTTTGTAGCTGGTGCCATCGGTTCCGCCACCACCGATGTTGGTGAGTAGCTGTTCGAGTTTGACGTGGGTGGCGACAACGCCGGGTCTGAAACTGGTGAAATCATCGGCGACTATTTGATCGAATTCCATGAATGCTCCTTGTCGGTGTTTGAATTTAGTTTGTTGTTACTGTTTCGTCAGCTGAGTGGTGGACTTAAGGGGTTTTGAAACAGAAGTGGTGGACGCTATGAAAACAAGGCTTTAGCCGTTTCAGGCGCGGCCGTTATCGATGACGATAGGGGATGGAATGTGGCGCATTTTTTGCCCAGGCTTTGTGAGGGAGCGAACTTGCTTAAAAAAACTTTATTAATGTTGTCGCTGGTATCGGTTTTAATTGGGCCGATGCTGTATCTGTCTATTGTCGACAAGATGGGGGGTGGGGCGATGCCGTCGTTTAAAATGCCTAATTTCGGTTTGCCCGATTGGCTGGAGTCAGGCAGTAAACAGATCAAGGGGGTTGCTAGCGATGTGGCTGATAACGGCGAGCCGGTGATATATAAGTGGAAAGATGCTGCGGGCGTTTGGCAATTCACCAATGAGCCTCCTGTGGGTATAGCGGGGGTGGAGACGGTGCAAATCAAGTCGAATTCCAGTCTTCAGGCCTTTATCCCCCCTGCAGAGCCTGAGAAGGATGCAGCAAAGGCCGAGACAAAACCGAATGAGTCGGTGGCGTTGGATCTGATGCCGACACCGGGGCGGGTGAAAAAACTGATCGATGATGCCCAGAATGTGCAGACTATTCTTGATGACCGGCTCAAACGGATGGATTCCATGTCTGCTGAGTAGTGATGGTGGCCTTGTTTTAGGGAGCTGCTGTGATGGTTGACTAAGGGTGGTTCAGGCTGTTTTTCCGATTATCCAATATGCGGCTTTATTCCTGGGTTTCAAATTAAGCGCTCTTCTCTGAAAATGCTAAACTCTGCTCACTTTTGATAAATATAGATTTAGTGACAACGGGGCAAGCATGGCAGGACATAGTAAGTGGGCCAATATTCGCCATCGCAAAGGCGCGCAAGACGCTAAGCGAGGTAAAGTTTTTAGCAAGCTGATCCGCGAAATTACTGTGGCCGCCAAGATGGGTGGTGGCGACCCGGCGGCTAATCCGCGCCTGCGTGCCGCCATCGACAAAGCACTGAGCCAGAATATGACCCGCGATACCATTGACCGCGCTGTCAAGCGAGGTTCTGGTGATACAGAGGGTGAAAACTACGAAGAATTGCGCTACGAAGGTTATGGCCCAGCCTCTGTGGCGGTGATGGTGGAATGTCTGACCGATAATAAAAACCGGACTGTTGCCGAGGTGCGTCATGCCTTTTCCAAATGTGGCGGTAATCTGGGCACCGATGGGTCGGTTTCTTATCTGTTTTCCAAGCAGGGCATTCTTTGCTATGCCGCGGGTGCGGACGAAGATCAAATTATGGAACTCGCTTTGGAGTTAGGGGCCGAGGATGTGGTGAGTCATGACGATGGCTCTATCGACGTTATCACCACGCCAGAGGGCTTTGTCGATGTCAAAGAGGCGATGATTGTCGCCGGGCTGGAACCCGAAAGCGCGGACACCACCATGACCGCCAGCACCTCGGTTGAGCTGGGCCTGGATGATGCGCAGAAGGTGATGGGTCTGATTGATATGCTGGAAGACCTGGATGACGTGCAAAATGTCTATACCAACGCCGATTTCTCTGATGAGGTGATGGAACAGCTTGGTTGATTTTGTGGAACAGTTTTAATGGCACTGCGCATCCTTGGTATAGACCCTGGTTCCCGTATTACCGGTTTTGGTGTGATCGAAATTGTGCAGGGGCAGGCTGTTTATGTCACCAGTGGCTGTATTCGGGTGCAAGGTAAGGCCTTGCCCGAGCGACTCAAGTCTATTTTTGACAGCGTGAGCGAGATTGTGGCTGATTTTCAGCCAGATCAGATGGCGATTGAAAAGGTGTTTGTCAAAAATAATATTGATTCTGCGCTTAAGTTGGGTCAGGCCCGTGGTGCAGCCATTTGTGCCAGCATGACCCGTGAGTTGGAGGTGTTTGAGTACACGCCAACGCAGATAAAAAAGGCTGTGGTAGGTAAGGGGCATGCCGACAAAGCGCAGATGCAGTTTATGGTACGGGCAATTTTGAAGTTGCCAGGGTTGCCGCAGGAAGATGCCGCTGACGCCCTGGCCTGCGCCCTGTGTCATCGACACAACAGTGAAGCCCTGGGTCAGGTTAAAAATCAGTTGCAAGAGGTGAATTCATGATTGGTCGTCTGCGTGGGAAATTGATCGTTAAGCGTGCGCCGCAGTTGTTGGTGGATGTGAATGGGGTGGGTTACGAAGTTGAGGCGCCCATGAGCACCTTTTATAACCTGCCGGAACCCGGCGACGAGGTGCTGTTGTACACGCATATGGTAGTGCGTGAAGATGCCCAGCTGTTATATGGTTTTGGTTCTGAGGCGGAGCGTAGTTTCTTTCGTGGTTTGATCAAAATCAATGGTGTTGGTGCCAAGATGGGGCTGGCGATTTTGTCCGGCATGTCGGCGGATGCCTTTGCTCGTTGTATCAGTGAAAGCGATGTGGCCAGTCTGGTGCGTTTGCCAGGTGTAGGCAAAAAGACTGCCGAGCGATTGATTGTCGAGATGAAGGACAAGCTCGATAAGATCACTGGGGCCAGTTTGCCGCAGAACTCCATGACGCCCGTTGTGACTGTTAATGACCCCGTTAGTGATGCAGAGGGTGCGCTGGTGTCGCTGGGTTATAAACCCAGTGAGGCCAGCCGCATGGTGCGGGCTGTGAAAGGTGATGGTCTGGCGAGTGAAGATATCATTCGTCAGGCCCTGAAAGGCGCGGCAGCGTAGGCTCGGGAAATAGAAAAAATGATTGAAACCGATCGATTGATCAGTGCTGTTGTCCCCACGAAAGAAGAAGAGGCCATTGACCGCGCCATTCGGCCGAAAAAACTGGCCGATTACGTTGGTCAGCCCGCTGTGTGCGAACAGATGGAGGTCTTTATTGAGGCCGCCAGAAAGCGTGGTGAGGCACTGGATCACACCTTAATCTTTGGCCCGCCGGGCTTGGGTAAAACCACCTTGGCCAATATCATCGCCAACGAGATGGGGGTGGCGATGAAACACACCTCGGGCCCGGTGTTGGAACGCCCGGGTGATTTGGCCGCCCTGCTGACCAATCTGGAACCGCACGACGTATTGTTTGTTGACGAAATTCATCGGCTTAGCCCAGTAGTTGAAGAGGTGCTTTATCCGGCCATGGAAGACTACCAGCTTGATATTATGATTGGCGAAGGCCCGGCTGCACGTTCGATCAAACTTGATTTACCGCCTTTTACGCTGGTGGGGGCAACCACCCGCGCCGGTTCACTGACCTCACCTCTGCGCGATCGTTTTGGCATCGTGCAGCGGCTGGAATTTTATAACACGGTTGATTTGACCTCCATCGTCAAACGCTCCTGCCAGATTCTGAATGTTGAAATTGAAGCGAAAGGCGCCACGGAGATTGCCCGTCGTTCGCGTGGTACTCCGCGTATCGCCAATCGTCTGTTGCGGCGGGTGCGTGATTTTGCCGAGGTTAAGGCTGACGGCCGGATTACCGTAGCGGTGGCCGCCGGGGCGCTGGATCTGCTAAATGTTGATGGTCACGGCTTTGATGTCATGGACAGGAAGCTTTTGCAGGCGATTCTGGAGAAGTTTGACGGTGGCCCGGTGGGGGTTGACAGTCTGGCGGCGGCGATTGGTGAGGAGCGTGGCACCATTGAAGATGTGCTCGAACCCTATTTGATCCAGCAGGGTTTTATGATGCGTACCCTGCGCGGCCGGGTTGTGACGTGCAAGGCCTACGAACATTTTGGTTTGGCACCGCCTGCGGTGGCCGACCAGGAACATCGGGATGCCATGAATCTGCTAGACGAATAATTTACAAAAAAAGACAGTTGCTTGTATTACAATGGCGGCAACTTTTTTGGCGTGGACGCTGTCTCTTCATAGAGCTGTCGTTGAATTAATATCGAACATGGATACATTTCACTGGCCTGTCAGGGTCTACTACGAAGATACGGATAGCGGTGGGGTGGTCTATTACGCCAACTACCTGCGCTTTATGGAACGCGCCCGTACCGAGTGGTTGCGTAGCCTGGGGGTGGAACAGGACCGGCTGATTGAGCAAGAAGGGCTGTTGTTTGC
>JAJRUN010000137.1 GCA_024277755.1 Gammaproteobacteria bacterium
ATATCGGCGGGTGAATCCCCACCCGCCTGCAGGCGATGCTCAAACGAAACCAGTCCAGATCGGATAGAACGCATTTCACCAATGACATGCGCATCGGCAATGATAGAATCAAAAACTTCCTGTGACCGGTTCAGTTTGCGCAACACGGTATCCGGGTTTGGCAAATAGGTCAGCGCACCATAAAAATTCGGATCACTTTGCCGGGTGGCAATCTCCTGCGCCAGCGCACGTTTGCCGGATGCTTTTTTAATATCGGATGTGTCCATTATTCGCCTCAATAACCTCGTGTGTTCACATGGCCTCGATGGCCACGTGAACTGATATTAGGAATACCGCCAGCACGTGCGACCGCTATCATCCAGAGGATGTGCAGTGCAGTCAGGCCGTCATAATGATGGTGCTGCTGTTTCTCGGGCCACTCATCCATCTCATCAAGCAATTGCGTCAGGCTGGCATGAAACAGAATTTTCGGATCAATTCCCGTAATAAACGGCTCCAGAGAATCAATGCGAACCTCGGGCGCCACGGTTGCGGTCACGCCGATCAGCGGCAGTGACACGCCCTGACGCAGCCCGGCCTCGATAAACGATGTGCGCATATGCTCATAGGCATTATTGTTTTCAAATCCCCACGCCTGGCACTGATACTCCTGCTGCATCGCAATCAGATCGGACTCCAGTTTGCTCGGCACCCGACGCTTGATGGCTGCCTCAATGACATGCAGCTTATTGGTGTCGGTCGCATAGCCACCCACTAGAATCGCACTGGGATCGGACGTTTCTCCTTTGCCCATTGACGGGTCGCAGGCTCCAAACATGATCCAGTGCTGCAAGCGCTGAACCCAGAACTGAATACCCGTGAAAACTTTATCTTCATCCGAGCGTGCTTCACCCTGCATCTCGGTACCAAAGGCGCGGCGATTCTTGGCGCGCTGTCGCATCAGCCAATACAGTGAACGTACTGATGGCCATGACGTGACGGCACCCTTGTCCATCTTCTTTTTATGTTTCTTATAAAAGAGATAGGACGGCAAACGTTCATCAGCAACATCGCCCGCATGCGGATCATCATTGCGCATGATTTCTTCGCACTGCTCCCACAACGCCATATTGTCAGGCATGCGTTCAACTGCTTTGAAGTGATGCACCGTATGGCCAATGGTATGCTTGGCGCGGGATATCGGATCGTCCTTGTTCAGAATGGTGCCTACACCCAGATATTTAACCGTGCCTTCTGGTGGCCCCAGATAATCAACCGCATTTTCCAGCCAGTTCCAACGGTTATCCCGTTCAGTTGGACTCTTGGCTTCCTTATCTGTTATCAGATCATCACCAAACAATACTTTAGGGCGTGATGATCCATAAAACGTTCCACGTATCGCCTGCTCCGCGCCGAAGGGTTCCATCTTCACACCATTGCGTGTAACGAACTCACCGACTTTCCAAACCGGCCCTTTGCCGCAAATTTCAGGGAAGTCCAGCGCCAGCGCAGAGTTCACGGTCAACTCTGTTTTAGTAACCTCCATCAGCTTGGTGGGCATTTTTGTTTCGGCACCCAGCATCACCATGTAGTCCAGGAAAGGCGGCGGCGATCCCTTCCATCCAACTTTGGCACGAATATCCGGCTTCTCAAGCAGGCCCTGGACAATAACCCAGGCAGGCCCGACCTTTGTCAGCAATGATGATTTGGCTTCACCGCGAGGCGCGACCCACCATTCCTTTGCGCCACCAGACTGGCGTAACACCTTGGGGAAACGCTTACAGAAATGCTTCTGAAACGTTGATGACTCACCCCGGATATGATGAGGGAAATACGTGTAGGCAAAGAAGCGAAAGTCACCGTCTTTTAATACCCGCTTGCGGCGGGCAGCAATGGCCTCCGGTGATGGATCGATACCAACTTTATAGGCTTCAATTTCCTGACGAAGTGATTGCGCCTGCGCGGCAATCTCATTCAGGAAGTCTTTTTCTTTTAAGTCGGCCACTCAGGCACCCGAGTATAACGATTTGATCATTATCCAAATGCCTCGCTGACTTTTGCACCGAAAGGTTCAAGGATTAAGGCAAAGCGTTCCAGATCGCCGGGGTAGTTTTCGCGGATGAAATTCGCGAGCAGCTCGAGCACTTCCAACGCCACTGACAACTTGGCAATTCTGGCGTCACCGCCACCGGCGGCTTTCATCGTTTTGGTGTAGGCATCAGACAACCGCGACAGGGCTTCAGCCTTTTTAATGCCGTCATACTCGCCTTTGGTAATGTCATCGACAGTGGCGGTAAACAACAAGGCAAAATTTTCAAGTAATTGTGCGGTGATATCGCCAAGGCCACCATCAGCCATACGCTTGGCCGCGCGTGCCTTATCCCAGTTATCACCTTTCAGGTTGGCGCGTTTTTTCCATGTGCGTGCGGTGTTGTAACTAACGCCATGTTTTTCTGCCGCCTGTTCAAGCGGCAAGTGCTCGTATACATACGAGCCGCGCACCGCATTGCGTGTTTGGGGAGCATGGGCCACGTTTAACCCCCATGCGCCTTAAATGCACCCTTAACACCAGCAATGATGAAGCCGATGCCAATGCTCACAATGCCACCTGAAAACGCGCCGTTAACTGCCGCCTTTGTTTCAACTTTATTCAATCTATCACTAATAGAATTCAACGACGTATCATGCCGATGCTGGTTGGATATAACTGAATCAACTTTACCTTCCAGTTGTCCAATTGCTCGCAGTAACTCATCACTGTTCCCAGACATAACGATCCTCAATCTTTGTTATAACGTTCAAATAAATCCTGACAATACGTGCAACGCACAGCGTAAGGCGCCGCTTCAATACGTGCAACGGGGATGGTGTCATAGCAGCATCGACATACACGCACATCATTTATAACCAGAGGGCGGCCATGCTGACGATCCACAACGCGAGAAACGCAAGCTTCACGCTCGCGCTCTTCCACAATTTGCGCCAAATCCGCCTCATCCACTCTTACCCCCGAGGAACCGCGTTGTTAAGGTTTTAAGCAGTCCCTGTGGGGGCGTGACGTTATTCAAAACCATCTTATCCTGACTGCGCTTGCTGATATTGACACCAAGGATGGTTAGTGCGACGCCCCACATCATCGAGATCGGCCCTAGCGCATTACTCAACCCGGTAAACACCTTGCCGATATCCGCCGGGTTGGTAACGACAACCCAGCACAACACAAAAATGATGGCCAGCATCAATAGTGTCCAGGTAATCAATAACGACCAGCCGAAACCGGGACGCCAGTAGCTTTTGAATTTGTCGTTGGAGTCCAGTTCGGCGCGGATGGTGGTATTGATTTCAGTAAGCTGTTTTGTCTGATTTTCCAGCCTGGCAATAATGACCGGGTTCATTGCCCGTTGGAATTCAATCTGCAGGGTGGGATCGCTTTTTATTTTAGCGATAGCATCGTCCGGACTATCCAGGCCGGTTAGTTTTTTTGCCACGCTGACAACTTGCTCAGCCGTTGTCTCATCATCATCGTCATCACCAAACCATCCTGCGATTGCAGGAACAAACTCAGCCAGCGCCAGTGCGGTTGTCAGTATAGGCATCAGGAAATAATCTCCAGAACATATTCATGCAACTCGAACAGCCGGTTGAACCAGCCTTTTGTGAATTTAGCCAGGGAGGAATTGGCCAACGTGATGACGTGATAATAGTGCGCGCGTTCGCCCAAATAGCTGGCGATAAACCATGAAGGGTTGGCGCGGAAAGCGCGGGTTACTGCTTTAATCGTCTGTGGGCCAATGATGCCATCCATCCTGACCTTGACATGCGCCTGCAACATTCTGGCGGTTGTTCTGACGCCGGTGTTGACCGCCTGGTCAAAGACAATGATGGCAAGTGCTGGCGGGAGTTCACCGCACCGGCACTTATTCCAGAAGTCCTGTTTGTAGAATCGGGCAGCCTGTTCTTTTGTTAGTGCGCGGATATCCTCGGCATCGACATCACCATCACCATCGATATCACCGATGCTGCCCTTTGTTTTCAGATAGCGTAATGAGATGCCAAAGCGAGTTGCGCCACCCCGATCAGACGGGTCGTCACTGTCGCCACCTTCTGCGCGAAATATCCAGTCGAGCGCTCTTGGCCAATAATATAGATCACTATTCATGCATGAATACTGGCTTGGAGGGGAAAAACAGAAAAGGAGTGAAACGCTTCACTCCTTAAGATGATGTATTATTTATCTTGCGGCTGATTTATAAAACTGTCAACTGTTATCAAATAAGCACGCAGTCGGGTTCTCGTTATCATCAGATGTAATATTAATAATTTGTCGGCGACTTAAATTAAAATATTTTGCCGCATCATTAGCGGACATGGTTTCTCGTGCCTTGTGAATTGCATGGTTCCTGATCTGTATAATAATCTTGTCAGCTTTGGGTAACTCCAGCCGCTTGCCACCTTTAGCCGCACATAACTTCTTAGCCGCATCGATTCCAACAATATCACCAAGCTGTGAACGGCTGTCATCTGAGTTCATAGGTATGCGCAGCAACGTGCCACCATGATGATCCAAGAGGACGATAGTAGCAGGCAACCCAATAATCTGAACAAGCTGCCGAATTTGCGGCGGCAGCAGATCGGGATCGACCAGGTTTAAGTCATCAGGTTTAATCTGTGAGTTTGACATGCTCACGCGCCGCCCAGCTTTTCAGGCCTTCGATGCAGTTATTCAGATCCCGCGCCGTTGCCCATTCCAGCTTCGCCTTTTTGGTGATGCCCGCACACCAGCGCTGCATGGATGAGGCGTTACGGCTTTTCACCACGCCCGCATCGGCCAGCGCACACCAGAGCGCCGTGATCTTCTTGATGCGGGGAACGCGCCAGTAACTCAGGCTCGATACCACACTCTTGCGCACGGGTTTGAACCCGGCTTGCTTCATAGCCTCGATAGCCATCTCAAGCTGCCCGATGGTCATGGTGCTGGCAGAGACACGACCATTCTTTTTTGTGGCGCCGTGTTTCACGAGGAACTGTCGATAGCTATCTTCATCCATCGCAAGCTGTTTTTTTCCAACGGCAAGCAGGGTGTAGCATTTGCTTCTGGGTGTTTTGGTTTTCATAACTCACCAATAGGTGTTAAGCAGTCCGCAGGCAATCCACTACATTTGCATTTATGGTGCATTAAACAATCACCAGCATCATTGTGATAACCCTCATGATGTCCACACGGGCACATCTTTGGGCCGTTCTTGTAACACCAAGACGGAACGTATGGCGTATCATCACTCGGGCCGATACTGCTTTCACTTACTTGTCCTGGCATGATAATTCCTCGCTGTTATATTTTCTTCCAGCCTTGTGGTGTTACCCTGTATTTTGTACCGTCAGACATGGTTTTTATTTCACCCGGATTGTTAATTTCCACGGTAACAGGCTGCCCTAGATCATTTGCCAGTTTGCTCATTTCGTTACGTTGAGCTGAAAACGTATCAAACAGCACATTTCTATCATCTTGCGCCACAACCGCAATTTTTTTGGTGTCTAAAAACTTATTTAAAAGTTCGCTTTGTTCGTTTGTAAGAGGTGTATCAAAACTCATGCTCATAATTGTCTCCATAAACTAACTTAAGAATTAGCCGCACACAGTTCCGGCTATGTGCGGCCATTGGTTACGCGGCTTCCTTTTTTCATATCTCTATTGCGCTGGCGATTGAGCCTGTGAATATCCCGATCATGGTTCAAATGGCATCGCTGGCAGAGTGCCGCCAAATTAAGCAGAGACGCGGCCTCAGGCCTGTGGTCGTAAACATGGGCTACAGTCAGAACAACCCTGCTTCCCGTAATTGGATGTGGCTGATAGTTTTCAGCGCCGCACCACTCGCAATGATTCCTTGCACGATAGAAACGCACGAATCGGCTACGCAGTTTCCAGTCTTTCGGGTATCGATTTTTATTTTCAGGTCTTATCGGCATCTTAATTAACGACAAACCGCCCAAATCAACCATGCAGCAAGTGACACTACCGTTGCTACCAACAACATCCCTACACCAATTAATGGACTGATAACATCGGGAATGTATCCGCCTGGGCTTGGCTTAGGACATTTCACCCAGACTGTTATATATGCTGCGATTGTTATTGCCAGCGGTAGTAACCACCATCCAAGTTCAATAGTCATAGTCATCACCGTTGCGCTCAAAATTTCATTTTCATTTCAGATTCATCCACCATCCGCACCGGCCATGCAGGCTCACCCTTGGCGATACGCTCATACTCGGCAATCAGCACCCGCACAGACAGGAGCTGATCTTCGCCATCAGGATTGCCAGCGGCTGCCTGTGCATCATCGCAAAATTCCTGCAACTCCTGTGCGGCCCGCCCTGCCCAGTCTTCCAGTTCTTCATGATTCATCATTGCTGCACCTGTCACTTTCGATTATCGGCGTACCCGTCATCACAACCGGATCGGGGCACTGGTGTTCATCCAGCGTTTCATAATCTTCGCCGCCGCCACAGGCGGCGAGGATCAGATATACGGTAAGCATGACAAGCCGACCTTTAGCCACTGGCTCTTACCTTGAAGGCGCGGAAGTTGCTATCACCACAGGTCAGCGCCTGCATGCGTTTCGCGATGGCTTTGACCTTGCGTTGTGCATCCGATTTCTTGCCTTTATACGCACCGGTGATGCGATCACCTGACGGGCGTGTAATCCGCCAGGCCCAGTCGAACGGGCCACCGGCCTGCGGCGCCCAGGGCGCATCCTGATACCGGCACAGCTCTGTTTTAACTTGGGTACGCCTGGCGCTCATAGTGCTGCCACATCCAGAGCAATCGGCTTGTATTCATCGGTATTGCCGACACGCTCATAAATACGAACATAAGTTTTGCTGCCTGCCACCTGCATTGAATCACTGATGGCGCGCATAGCCTTTTGCCATTTGCGATCCTTAATGTTGAGCCGTTTCAGGCCAAGGATTCGTGTAGTACTCACCCGACCTTCTTTATCAACCTGAAAAGCATCATTAATCAGCACTTGAATTTCAGAGCGGCTGCCTTCTGTCCAGGTATGAATGCAATCATCAATCAATTGCTTGGCCACCTGCAGGCGCTCATCGAATACCAGATATTCACTAATGGCGCGCTGGATCTTGTAGCGACCGTCATAGCTTTGCATGGTGACATTACCTTTTTTCCCGCCCATCTTGACCTGGTACTGTTTGCCGGATAGTTGAATAAACGATTCAATCTGTTCCAGTGTGTTACCCTTGAACTTGATAATTTCGTCACGCACCCGCTTTGCATCGGCAACCAGGCTTAGCACCATCGCATTCCGCTTTTTATCAATCTCTCGAACCATGTCTTCCGGCACCAGCTTTCCCTGTGCGTCCTCCATGTAACCTTCAGGTATTTTGTTTGCAGACTTAGCCATTTTCATTTTCCTCTTCGTTTAGTTCCAGTTCGTACTGGGTTAAAAGTTTCTTTGTGCTGATTTTTCGTAATGCGCGCTCCCGGCGAAAGGATGACAGGGCGCGCTTCCTGAACCAGTTAGCTTCCTTATCCAGCTCGGCATCATCGGTGGCATAGTAATAACCGCCGCCGCCTGCAGCCCTGTGAACAATCGGGCAGCCTTCTTTTTGCAGCTCGGCAATCAGCGAGCGCACCACCCGCGTTTGGTTCAGGCGACGGTAGGGAATAATCGGCTCGCCCGTGATAGCGTTATAAAGCTGATACATGGTGATGCAATTATTAACACCCTTATGCTGCTCAAGTATTTTTTGAGCGCGCACTTTGAGTTCATCCCGATCCGGTTCATGCATTCGTATCCGCTCCTGTTTTGCCAAGTATTCTGTTTTTTGCCCAACCCGCAGGCTTGGGTTCACGTTGAGTCTTTTTCATAATCTCAGCGACTGACTGCGCACCGGCCTGAACACCTTCCTGCTGGCGATGCCGTTTCCTGTCTTCGGCTTCCCGCTCATTGGCCGCTGCCGCTTTCTCGGCATTACCCGCCAGTATCGAGAGCAGATAACCGTGTCCTTTCAACGGCAGTTTTAATGTCGCCGGTGGGGTATCGACCAGCGTTGTCATCGCTTCGGCCCACTGACTCGGCGGCACGGCATAGGTAAGGCCGTTGCGTTCTACCTGCGCCGCCTTGAGCATTGGGGCCAGCTCCTTTGTCAGCTTCAATTTTCGCTTCCATGTCAATCCACGTTTTACCGGTTTGAACAAATACAAATAATGAATCAGCGGCTTGATCGTGACAGGTGGAAGATCCTTGATAAGGTTCACCCACATCCGTCCGTCACGATCCTGCATCGCCTGGGTCAACCCAAACTCCGCGCCGCACTCCGGGCAGGTTAAGGGGCAACTGGCTGCCATTAATAAACATCCTCGTCACTCAACGTCGCATTCGGGTGTTTATCCCCAACACGGTAGCCACGGATCGTGTTCACATCCGCCGCTTCATAGCCAACGGTCTGGGCTTTGTTATTACACCCCGCACACAGGCCGTTAACGCGATGATGGTCAAGCAGGCCACAACATTCACAGTAACCAATGGCGGGATCGTTTATTTCTGGATTCATAGGCATCACTTCAAAATCTCCATTAGGCAAATGTACGATGGTGTTGTTCATGGCTATCCTCCCGGATATTGGTTTTCCATTTCTTTGCGGGCGCTTTATGATGAGTCGGTTCAATCATCTGGTCGCCGTGCATTTCAACAACGTGACCCTGTTGCTCAAACAGCGCATCCAGATCGGCCTGCAGGGCTTCCAGTTCACTCAGGATGTCAAAGCGATGACTGCCCATATATGTCTCAGGGCAGAGCAGGAAATCCTCGAACGTAATGCCATAGGCAGACAGATTGTTGTTAACAAACACATTGCCCCAGATATCAAGATACGTATCGGAATAGACAGGCATGATCATTTACCCCGTGGTGATTTAGGCCGTTCAAATCCAAGCAGCTTGTTGCCCACGCCGAAGACCAGCTCGGGCGTTAATTCCTTGCCCTTGTTCAGACCATAGTCACGGACACCCGGTATCAGGCTGTTGCAGAGTACGCGCGCCGAGCCGTCGCACATCTGCCAGAAGGCATCGAGGATTTCATCAGTCAGTTCAACATCGTCATCTTTCATTGCCGCGCGCGTTAAGGCGTTGGCATCCAGCTCGGTGATCCCTTTGATCACCTGCGGCCAGAAAATCACCCGGCTGGAGATCTGGCCGAAGCGCCCACGCGGATCTTTAATCAGCGGCTTGAGTCGCTCGGTGCCGGATAACACCACGCCGACTTCCGCCTTGTCCGAAATGCGACGCATGAATTCCAGGCACTGGGGCGTGACCGTCTCCGCCTCATCCAGTATCAACATGCGATCCGTGCCTTTGAGCGCGGTAATGATGGCGCGCATTTTTTCCGCCTTGGTGCCCTGGGTGTACTTGCTCTTGTGCACCACCGCGCCTGTCAGCTCGACAATCTCGGCCAACAGGATGGCGGCAGTCATATCCGGTGTGGCCTCGACCAGCACCGCCGACTCATGCTCCTTTGCATAATGCTTCACCGCCGTGGTTTTGCCTGTACCCACAAACGCCGAGACCACCGCAAAGCCACGATAGATATGCGCGCGCTTACACGCCGCCAGCACCGCGCCATAGACACTGGTCTCGACAAAGTTTTTGGCATGCACGCCACGCTCGTGACGCTCTACATCGTGCTCCATCACCTCGATGGCTTTTTTAAGGTGTGAGGTAGGCGGTGATGGATACGTCCCATCCATGATCTGATGAAACGTGGTCGATGAAATCGTAGCCTGACGCGCCAGTAACGTGCGCGTCCAACCCTTCTCGATGTTCGACGTATCATTCAGCCAGTCAACGATGCGACGGATCATGGCCTTGTCTTTGCTGCTGTATTTCGCCGTCCATGAAGTTGGATACGTCAGCGTGTTTGGTGTTTTCTTACTCATTTGCTATACTCCCCTCGTTGTTAATAGTCAGTGTCAAAAATATCCAGTTCGTCTTTGTCCGACGAATCAGATACAGGCGTATCGGGAGCAGCCTCTGCTAAGGCTGTTCCCTTTTTTATGTCCAGCAGGTTGTCCGTGTTAAAATCCAGTAGCTTATCGACGGTCTGGTCATGGGTGATGGCCGACACCCCACGCGCATCAACTTCTTCCAGTTTCAAAAGCACACGCTTGCGTTTTTTCTCCAGTGATTTTTTCGCCCGGTCTTCTATGACCGAATTCGAGCGATAAGGCGATTCATTGATCTTTTTCGCATCGCAAATCCACCGCTCATCCAGCGTCCTGACTTTTATGAAGTCGTCGTTGTACGGGTTGTACTCGATCATAACTTTGCGCTTGTTATACTGGATAAGCTCTGGGGCATAATACTCGCGGGTGGCAAACCGGATGGCAGAACGCCCTACCGTGCGAATGACATCATCCCAGTAAAAGGCGTTTTCGATATCAACCGGCGGATTCTTTTTCAATGCCTGCCATAGTTCAGCGGGTGTTCTATTACCCAGCTCACCGTGTTTGCGCTTGTGGTTGTACCAGTAGATATATTCATCCATGCGTTCAATGAACTGCTCCTTGCTCATTAACCGCGCCTCGCCTTTGTCCACTTTTTTTAGATAGGCTTCCAGTTTTTCAGGTGCGGCATCCTTGCCACAGTAAGCCGGGAATTGTTTGAGCAGCTCATCTTTCATAATGGCGTGCCAGCGTTCGATGTAGCCGTTGTCTTTTGGGTTGCGTGGACGCGGATGCGCCTCATAGATCCCCAGCTTGTCGAAGAACCGCCGCACGCGTTTATTTTTAAACCCCGCCCCGTTGTCCGCCTGAAAATCGATCGGCACATGATCTTCTTTGACAATTGAATCCGTTAGCGCATGCAGGGTGCTCTCGGCAGACTCGGATTCACTCAGGTAGTAACCCGAGACATAACGGCTCCTAACATCAATAACGGGGGTCATCTCAAAACGCGCAGGCCGGTTGCCGGTCGGGTGTTGCAGATAGATAGGCATCATGTTGCCATCAGACTGATAGCATGCGCCAACAGGAAGATGGTCTGTTTTACGGCGCGTATAACTTTTCATGGTGCTGTCATAAGCCAATGCGCCAAGACGGCCTGGGTTATTCATACCCTCATTGCTGGGTAATGAGTTTATGAAGCGGCGCACCTGCGCTGCGGTTACATCCCAGCCTTCCTGCTGCAAGATCTTTGCAATGTTGCCGGGATTGTTTTTTGAACCCATGCGCAGGTAATGCAGTATCCGGGCTTCACACCCCAGCGTCTGACGTGTGCTGCCTTTATGTTTGGGAACCAGCCCCATAATGCCGCGCTCACCATAATCTTTTAACCAGCGGTTAATGGTTTGCCAGCTCGGGATTTTTCCGCCACGCCCTAGTTGCTTTCCAATCTCAACCAGACTATCCGGAAAATGCCCGGTGCTTAGCTTTGCGTATAAATACTCAGCCGCAGGCCGGGGCTTTACGCCCTGGGCGACACGATCCAGCGCAGGTTTAATAAACGTCTGTATTAACATTGCCTTTTCCCGTTTTTTTTCGGTTAGCCTTTCCCAGTCAGACTGGGGCTTTTCCTGCTCTATAGGCGCGACCTCACGCCCACCCTGAATTGGCACTACATTCGTATTGCTCATAACGAACCCTTGTTATTTATTTTTTGTGCTTTTGCGACGGCCACGTTTTTTTGTTTGCAATGCGCGTTGCGCTTCCCGCGACATCTTTTCTGCCTTGTGTTCACCCACCATTAACTCCCGTGCGCTAACCAGGCTGACAATTTCTTTGTCGGGCATTAAGGTTGGCGCCAGCCCTTCAGGGGTTTCATCAATGGTGTCCGTAAATGAGTCTGCACCGATGCCGACCAGCCTGTTTATCCGCGCCTGCACGGCGCGCAGGTTCGTCCAGAACGCCATCACGGCGGCGCTGTAGTGTGCAGTGCGTTCGGGGTCATCCGGGTTCAGTTCCGGCTCTTCCAGTTGCGCCATCAGCCGTTCGAGATCATCGATGCACAACAGCGCCTTGTCCCCCAGCGCGGAGGATTCCATGCGAATTTCGCGGGTGAATTCCGGCCATGTCTGAATCTCTTTTTCCCGCAGTTGCTCACGCAACATTTCATTCTTTGCGTCCAGGGTTTCCTTTGCGGTTTGCTCGCGGATAAGGGCGGCCTGTAGATCGGAGTTCATGCGTTCTTTCTCTTGTTTCGCGGCCACCAGATCTTCAATGACTTCTACAACAGCAGCCGTGTCCTTGGTGTTCACCACCTGATCTTCCAGCTTCAAGAGTTCTTCTTCGGGTAGCTTGCGCAATACGCGCAAGTCACGTATTCCAACCCCGGCGTGCTGCATTACCTCCAGCGTTTCCTGGCCGAAGGCCTCAAGGTTGCTAATGTCTTCATCGACCTTTTGCTGAGATGTACCGCAAGCCTTGCAGAACCCCGCCCAAGTACCGACGTCGGTGATTTCATTGCCGTGCCGATCTATGCCTTTTTGCCCTTTAATCAATGAGTAAGCCTTGTCTTCCTTGATTTGTTTCATCTGTAAAGTACCGACAGCCGTCGAAAATTTGCTGAAAGAGTTGGCCATTTGCACCCGGCCAATAATCTGCATCACAAGGCTGCGCTTTATTTCCTTATCGTCTGTCTCCAAATCCAGACTCGGAGTTGCGGGTAGCTTTTTATTCGTCATCCGTTATTTCTCCATCGGTTTTAGTTGCTGTGTTTACATCAAGCATGAGGTTGCGGACATCATTGGCGACAGCTTCCAGCTCATCGGCAAAGTTCGAACACAGGGCGTTGTATTCTTTGAAATTTCGCCGGTAATCACTTATGCGTCCATCAATGTTTGTGAACAGTCCCAGCGCCGAAGTCAGGCTTTGAAATAACAGCATGGCAAGTGGGACCTTTAAGAGCTCACCCATGTCATCCACGTCTTCCGCATCAAAATATGAGTACGGGGAAACGCAGACGGTTGGGTTTCTGCCAAAGTCTTTAATGTCTGCGTGTTCCATTAGATCTATCCAGAGATGCAAGCCCCGATCTAATTCCAGTGAAAATTCTGGGTGACTGATTTTTATCAGCCGTTCAATGTTGCTGCGTTTTGCTTCTAATGGATTACTCATGTTCTTTCCCTCTACTGATG
>JAJRUN010000138.1 GCA_024277755.1 Gammaproteobacteria bacterium
AACAACCACCCCGAACGACAAATAGATTATTTCAGTTTGCAGTCAGCCGATGCCCGTGCCGTCATGCAACGCGAACGCCACGGCACCCTGTTCATGGATAACGAACGCACGCTTGATCTTTACCTGCGCGCCATGTGGCCTGCCGCCGAAGATGAAGGGCTTCCCATGCTAGTGCCCTACTCAGAAGCCTTTGACGAACTGCGCAAACCACAACCCTATTTTGATCAGCTCGGTTTTCGAATTCCAGATGTCTTTGATGATAAACACGGTGTCACAGGCATGAACCGCTACCGCTCAGTGCTGGCCCATATGGCGGCACACCAGCGCTGGAGCGGCCGACTGATTGCCGACAACTACAGTCCATTCCAACGTATCTCGGTTGAGACATTTGAAGACTGCCGCGTCGATACATTGTCCATGCAAAAATACCCCGGCCTGCGCAAACTCATCATGGCTTTACACCCCCGCCCCGATGAATTTGCCTGCAACCCGAAAGAAGAGTCCTGCATTCTCCACCGCCTGGCCATGATATCCTACGCCATGCTAGTGCCGGGCCACGGCTACGAAAATAAATTCGTCAATGAGTTTGCTGAAAAATTCCGTGACACAATGAAGCAAGGCGAAAGCAGCACCAAAGAAATGGCCAGCCTGGGGCTGTCATTTGTGGCTCGCACACGCCTGCAGTCAGATCAGTCACCCAAAATTCATTTCAAAGACACCGAAGTCCATTACCGCGACGATAACCGCCATCTGTGGCAGTTCATCGAAGAAGGTGATGAAGAGGAAATGTGGGACAAGCGTGAAGCCAAGACAGAAAAAGAGGAACAGGGCCTGCCACCGCGCCACTATCCCGAGTGGGACTACAACAGCAACAGCTACCGCCCCGACTGGGTCAGTCTCTACGAGAGCCTGCACCCCTCTGGCAATGCCGCAGTGATCGACAAACTGCTGAGCAAACATGACGCCCTGGCCAAGCAACTCAAGCGTATGCTGGACATGCTCAAGCGACAAAACTACGTCCGCGTTCGCTATCAGGAAGAAGGCAGTGAACTGGATCTGGATGTCGCTATTCGTTCACTTATCGACTTCAAGAGCGGCGCCCAGCCCGACCCGCGCATTAACATGAGTCACCAGCACAACGACCGCAACATCGCCGTCATGCTGCTGCTTGATCTGTCCGAATCACTGAATGAAAAGGCTGCCGGATCAACCCAGACAATTCTTGAGCTGAGCCAGGAAGCCGTCGCCCTTACCTCATGGGCAGTTGAACAACTGGGTGACGAATTCGCCATCGCCGGATTCTGTTCAAACTCACGCCATGAAGTGCGCTACCAGCACATAAAAGGCTTTGCCGAACACTGGGATGATGAAGTCAAAGGCCGCCTCGCCGCCATGGAAGCCGGCTATTCCACCCGTATGGGTGCCGCCATACGCCATGCATCCCACTATCTGCAAGCACGCAAAGCCGACAAAAAATTACTCCTGATCCTCACCGACGGTGAACCTGCCGACATTGATGTTCATGATGATCAACTGCTGATTCACGACAGCCGAAAAGCCGTTCAAGAGCTGGATCAAAAAGGCATTTTCACCTACTGCATCAATCTTGACCCCAAGGCCGATGAGTATGTGCAAGATATCTTTGGTCAGCAATACACCGTCATCGACAAGGTAGAGAAATTACCTGAGAAACTGCCGCAGTTGTTTATGGCACTGACCAAGTAAACCGTCACAAAGGCCTCACGGGAGGCCTTTGTGACTCACGACAGTCAAACAACCCAGCAACCAGGTCGCAACACAGCAATACTTTTGAGCCATTAAACCAGCGCAATCCATCCGGCAACCTTGCACCCCGGCAACTCAACTGAAATACTCAGAACCCCACTGACAACCGGAGCAACAAAATGAGACCAATCGCCAGCCTCTTTCTGTTTCTCATTGTTTTCATCCCAACCACCCAGGCAGCTGACGACAGTCCGGCTTATGTTGAAATCACAATCAACGGCCTGGAAGAGATTGCGCCCCCCCTAAACCGCCTCGCAGACGCGGTTAAAACGCTGTCTCAATCGGACAAACTAAGCCCAGAAGATCAACACAAAATCATCGCCATCATTGATGAAATGAGACTGCTCACAGAAAAACTCGACCACAGCATCGAAACCACCCAACAAAAGGTCAGTCAAACTCAGGCAGAAATCAGCGCCTCAATCAGGCAAATGATCATGCTGGCACTGCTGGGGTTAATGGTAACTGTAGGAATTATTTTTGCTGCCATCTTTATGCTTTTTAAAGTTCAGATTTCGCCACTGGTCAACTCAACCTCATCAAGCCTGGATAAATTCTCAGAGGCAATGGACAACCTCTCCTCAGCGACAAAAACCATCAATAATCACAACGAACAACATGGCAAAAAAACCAGCAAATAAACAAAATACCCCCCAATATTTCAGCTGTTTAACAACAAGTAGTTGCCCTACCCCTCAGGCTACATCAGAATATAGCTAAACATCACCCACTTACTTAAGCTTACTTAAGAAACAACTCAATCAAAAATGAAGAAAAACAGCATGTTTAAGTGTGCCATAAACATTATTTCTGTTTTAATTTTACTGTTTAGCCACAACAGCTTTGCCGATATTCATGACAAAATCATACGCTTTGGTTCTATCGCCATGGACACACCACAGGTAATGCATAAACGCCTGCTACCCTTAACCCAATACCTGAGCCAGGAGCTGCAATGTCGAGTAGAACTGGTGGTAGCAGCCAATATGAGTACCGCCATTCAAAATATTTCAGCGGGAAACGTCCACCTTTCCTACCTCTCCCCGGTTGCCTATATTCGCTCTCAAGAAAAAGCAGACACTCGCTTGATCGTCAAAACCATCACCAATCACCTGCCAGGCTTTAAATTAAACATCATCGTCCGTAATGACAGCAGCATCCACACTGTAGATCAGTTAATCAACAAACGCTTTGCCTTTGGCGACCCGTCAGCTTTATTACAACGCGCCATTTTCAGCAGCACAGGCATAAACGTCAAACAGCTAAAACATTATGCTTTTCTCGACCATCATGACAACATTATTCGCGGGGTAATGCACCGTGACTACGATGCCGGCATAGTCAAAGACACCATGGCATACAAGTGGCGTAACAAAGGAATTCGGACAATTTACAGCTCGAATGAATTACCCCCATTTAACATTACCGCCGCGCCAATACTCGACAAGCAGCTATACCAGAAAATTCGCACTGCATTTTTAAAACTGGATATAAACAACCCCGCACACCAGGAAGTTATCAGGGGGCTTGATCCCATATATACAGGCTTTGGAGCTGTAGAAGACAACGAATACAACACTATTCGAACACTCATCCAGCCATTCGAAATGAACAATGGCAAATCGCCATTAAACCTGAAGTGAACAAAAACGTTCTCCATAGACTAGGTAAATTCATCTGGCCGCAGCACTTGCGTTATCAGCTGGCATTCATTTTTGCCGCCATCATTTCAACCGCAATCGTTACCTTTAGCCTGCAACTGTCAAATGAAGAGGCCAAAACACTGACAAATGAGTTACAAAAACACTCCGCCGCCCTGGCTGAAAACATTGCCAGCGCCTCAGCACAATACCTGCTGGTTCGTGATTACACATCAATTGAAAACATACTCATTGGGGCCGCAAAGTTCCCAGGCATTATGCATATTGAAGTCACAGATATACGCGGCAAAATTATTGGCGCCGTTGAAAAAGATATTCACCAACGTATTAAGCCAAAATACGGCGTTCAAGCACTAAGCCCCCCAGCCAACCAGGATCAATCCATCATCATAAGTGCGCATAAAATGTTGATATGGCAACCCGTCAACCTATCCAGCACCATTGGCTGGGTACGCATTATTTATGACCTGAAGCCTATCGAAGAAATGGCCGCAAAAATATGGGAAAACAACCTCAACAAAGGAGGCATAATTGTCATCATTAGCTTTTTTATCATCATCATCGTTCTTCATCGTCCCACCCTGTCCTTGTCTCGCTACACCGACTTTGCCGACCAGCTTAACCAGAACCTGGGGCAGCAGGTAGAGATAGATAACCATGCCATTGAATTCACGCGGCTTGGTGCGGCACTCAATCACACCTCGCGGCAACTCAAGCAGCAGGATGACGAGCTAAACACCTTGCTAGCGGATCTTCGACGCGTAGCAGTAATGGCGGAATACAGCCCCAATATTGTTTTCTCAATGAACCGCGATGGAAAAATAGTTTATTCAAACCACCAGGCCAACCTGCTCATGTCGCAGCACCAGCTATCGCGTGATGACCTAACACGTTTACTGCCTAAGGAATTCAAAAAAATTCGTCAGAACTGTTTTGAGAAAGGAGTTCTCAAAAAAAATGCCGAATCCGTTTTCGCTGACATCACTTACCTGTGGAGCTTTTCTCCCTTTCACGAACAGAGTCTACTGCACTGTTATGCCATAGACATTAGCGAACGCAAAAGGGCACAGGAAGAACTAATCAAGCAAGCCAACATAGACCCACTTACCGGCTTACCCAACCGCAACCTTGCCCTCGACAGACTTGAACAGGCCATTACACGCGCCCACCGTGAAAAGCATCTTGTTTGTGTGATGTTTATTGACCTGGACAGATTTAAAACCGTCAACGATTCATTTGGCCACAGCACTGGTGACAGACTATTGGAGCAGGTTGCCAAACGCATCCTAAACAGTGTCCGTGAAGGTGATACTGTCGCTCGACTAGGCGGCGATGAGTTCCTGGTCATTCTTGACGGGATTGATGCTGCGATTCACTCCGAACACTATGCTGAGCGCATTTTAGAAACACTGAATCACCCTTTTCATCTTGCCAACAACGAATTTTTTGTTGGTGCCAGTATCGGAATTTCCATTTACCCAGACGATGACACCGCACCATTACTGCTCTTAAGAAACGCAGACACAGCAATGTATCAAGCTAAAAATAATGGCCGCGGCGGTTTCAGCTTTTTCACCCAGGCGCTGAATGATGAAGCCGTGCTGCGAGTCAAGATGGAAACCCGTCTCAGGCATGCCATCAAAAATAATGAGCTACACCTCGAATATCAACCTCAGGTCTGCGCTAAAACAGGACAACTGAAAGGTGTCGAGGCACTGGCCAGGTGGAACAGCCCTGAGCTAAATATCGTCCCACCCACCACATTCATTCCTTTAGCAGAAGATACTGGTCTTATTCTTGAAATCGGAGAGTGGATTCTAAAAACAGCCTGTCAGGATTTAAGCGACTGGATGAAACTAACCCCCTCGTCATTATCTGTTGCAGTCAATATGTCGTCACGTCAATTCCGCTCAGAAAAACTCATTGACACAATCAAGCAAACATTAGCTGATACGGGAATTTTAGCGACCCAATTGGAACTGGAGATCACTGAAGGCCTGCTGCTTGATGACTCACCCAGAACACTCGAGATGCTCAATGAACTAAAAGCGATGGAGATAAGCCTGGCACTGGATGACTTTGGGACAGGCTATTCATCTCTCAGCTATCTAAAACGATACCCATTCGACATTCTAAAAATAGACCAATCCTTTGTCCGTGACATCACGACCGATCCTGGTGATGCAGCTGTCTGCCAGACGATAATTGCTATTGCCGGCAAGCTAGGAATGAAAGTCATTGGCGAAGGCGTAGAAACAAAGGCTCAACTTGACTTTCTCGCCCAGAATGGCGTCGACCTAATCCAAGGCTATTACTACAGTAAACCACTCAATGCCGTTGATTTTGCTCACTATCTGAAAAACTCTGAAACATAAGCAAACAAAAATGAGGTACCATCAAGTCAAAAATGCGTCAACCTAAACAAATAACAGGGTCTCACAGATACTATGAGCAAAAGATCTGCTGATAAAATCATAGAATCCATTATTCACGTCACAGGGCACGACGACCGTGAATTGCTCGAAGCAAGCCTTGCCAGCACCCTCTACGAATTACTTAATCTCAACCGCGTTTCCCTCTACAGAATATTTTATGAGCACAATCAACCCCAGTGTTATCTGGCATTAGAAATTGACAGCGACCAAGCCCTGGTTCGCCATAGTGGCGATGTTCTTTCGACAGGCGAACTCAATGCATTAACCAGCCTGAAAGAAAGCCTGGCCTCAAAACAGCCCGCAACAACAGTATTGAGTGATGGGTCAACACTCTACAGTCACCCCGTCATCAATCATCTTGGCAATATCTCCAGCGTGTTCTGCCTCCGTGGCAGCGACATTCACACATATGAGAATGAACGCTTTATCGACGGCTATTTTCAAATCTATAACAACTATCTACACCTGATGGATGAAAGTGAGCACGACACCCTGACCGGACTGCTCAATCGCAGAACCTTCGACAAAAACCTGGAAAAAATACTCGCCGAATGGCATAAAAACCTGGATCAGAACGACCCGGTAACTGAACCTCAACAACCACCACTGCGGCGGCAGGCCAATGATAAAAAGGCCAACTGGCTCACGGTCATCGATATCGACCATTTCAAACAGGTCAATGATCAATATGGCCACCTCTATGGAGACGAAGTGCTGCTCCTGTTTGCCAACATCATGCGTGATTCATTTCGTGGTTACGACCGGCTGTTTCGCTTTGGTGGCGAAGAGTTTGTCATCATTCTGCGCACCACTGACCAGGCCGGCGCAGAAAAAACCCTGCAACGATTTCGTAATGCCATCGCCACCTACCCGTTCCCGCAAATTGGCCAGATCACCGCCAGCCTGGGGTACGTTGAAATAACAGCCCACGCCATACCTGCTCAAATCCTCGGCAATGCTGACGAAGCACTCTACTACGCCAAACAACATGGTCGCAACCGTGTCTGTCAATATGAGCAATTAATCGATAAAGGTGCAATAACCGCCGCCCCCGAACTGGACGATCAAGCCATTGAGTTATTCTAATAGCTGCACAATTAACAGACAAATAAACAATAATCATATAGACAGCTAAAGCTTTTCGTTCAACAAACGTTAAATCTGAATGCAGCAATTTTAAAAGGTCAACACACACTTTTATGGCACTATGGTCACTTAAAGGAAAATCAATACTCGTCATCGATGATTTTGCCGAAATGCGCTCAAACCTGCGCAATATGCTGCTACCGTTTGATGCCATCGATATCTCAACGGCAAGCAATGGCGATGATGCAATCGAGTTCATCAGCAGAAATATATACGACATCATTCTTTGTGATTACAATCTTGGCGAAGGCAAAGACGGCCAGCAAGTACTGGAAGAGGCCAAGCTTCGAGGACAACTTCCTTACTCAACCGTCTTTCTCATGGTAACCGCCGAGAGCACCACCTTCATGGTAATGGGGGCACTTGAACACCAGCCCGATGACTATCTGACTAAACCCTTCAACGCCAATATTCTTCAGAAAAGATTAAAAAAGGTATTGGATAAAAAAAGTCACCTAAAAAAACTCACCGTAGCCTTGCAAGAAGATAACAAAAGCCTGGCAATCGAACTCTGCGACCAGGAAATATCGACCAACCCGGGCCGTTGCAATGAACTTGTAAAACTCAAAACTGAACTACTGATTAATGAACAACGCTACGACGAAGCCAGAGAGATTTGTAACACCATCATTGCTGAACGAAACTTACCTTGGGCCACATTATGCAATGCAAAGATTTATTATTTTCAACAGGAATACGAAGCCGCCAAGAAAAATCTTGAAGAAATTATCGCCGAAAACCACAATTACGTCTCAGCATATGATTGGCTGGCAAAAACACTACTCAAATTAGGAAACCCTGTCACCGCCCAAAAGACGATTGAAGAAGCCATCGAATACTCACCAAAATCCGTAACACGTCAGCGCATGCTAGCAGAGACAGCCGAAACCAACCAAGACTTTATCACCGCTGAAACAGCTAGACGGCGAACCATTCGGACAGCAAAAAACTCGATACTCAGCGACCCGAATGACTTTACCAAACTCGCTGACGCACAAATAAAAAATGACAACCCCAAAGAAGCACTCAAATCTATCGAGCGAGTCAAACATCAGTTCAAACACGATGAACAGGCACAAATTTCTGCGACGCTATCAAAAAGTAAAGTTCTCAAGGTAATGAAAAGGGAAAAGGAAAACGAAGCCTTAATTGATGAAGTTACAGTGATGGTAAAAAATATATCAACGCCACTAAAAAATAATTTAGCGCTAGAAGTCACTGAGTGTTTTCTAGCGCACGACAAGGCTGATGAAGCCCAAAACATCGTCGAACAACTGGTCAGCAACAATCACGACAACCAGGAACTTCTCGACCAGGTCAGTCAGGTCTATAAAAATTCCGGTTCCGAGCTAGACCCCACCGCAATGGTGAATAGTGTACGCAAAGAAATCAGAGGCATTAATAATAAAGGAGTAAAACTTCTTGAAGCAGGAAACATTGACGAAGCCATCGAACTGTTTGACCAGGCACTGGCAAAAACACCTGACAACCAAGCCCTCAACATAAATAGCGCACAAGCCTATATCATGAAAATAAAATCCAGCGGGCCAAGCAATCAGCTGTTGACAAAGGCACGCACCTGTTTGGAAAAAACAGCCAACAATAAAAACCTTCAGCAACGCTACAAAACCTTAAACGCAGCCTATTGGAAGCTTTCAAAAAAACATAACTCAGCCATACTATGACCGACAAAACCGACATCGATTTCAACACTGTCATGGCCAGCTCGGTTCATGACATGAAAAACTCGCTCAGCATCATCCTTAACAGTGCCGAAACACTTAGCAACGATGCCAGCCTGAACAAGGCCCAACACAAAGCCATCGACCTGTTACATATAGAAGGCGAACGTCTTAACAACAGTTTTATTCAACTGCTGGCCCTGTATCGCATTGAAAATAAACAATACTCACTCAATATCGACAGCCACAACGTTTATGATTGCCTGGAAGAGGCCATGTTTGAGAATGAAACTCTGCTCGCCCACCACAACATTGAACTCGAAATTCAATCCGACCAGGCGCTGGAATGGTTTTTCGATCGGGCCATGACCCTGGGCATTATCAATACCATCATCAACAACGCCCTGCGCCATGCCAACAATAAGATTATTCTCGCAGCAAGTGATCAACAATCAGGGCTGATCATCAGTATCCTCGATGATGGGCCGGGTTATCCTGACACAATCCTCAATCGCAACGACACCGAGCAAGCAGGATTAAGCTTCAATAGTGGCAACACCGGCCTTGGCCTGCACTTTGCCAAAGTCGTCGCCGAAATGCATCGCAAAGGCGAACAGTATGGGCGCATAGAGATCAACAATAATGGCATTAATGGCGGAGGCCAATTCAGTATCCACCTCCCCTGAGCGCAATATCCAGCCCCGGCGGCACCAAGACCAGCAAAGCGAATCTGTGTGCCGTACTATCCAAGTTGCAAGACTTTGTTAACATTGAGCCAAACATGTTGTCATAATAGACCATGCATATAAAAACAACGCTCAAACACACACTTCAGACCACCGCCCTGGCACTGATCCTCGGCAGCGCCCAGGCACAGGCAGGCTGTGACGACCCAGCGGCCCCCAGAGTCAACTGGAAGGGCTGTGACAAGGCTGGCATCGACCTCAGCGGCATGGATCTGCGTGGCGCAGTGCTGAACGGCGCCAACCTTGAGGGAGCCAACCTGAGCAAGACCAATCTGCGTGGCAGCCAACTTGGCAGGGCCAACCTGAAGATGGCTATTCTCAACAAGGCCAACCTGATTGAAGCCAACCTGGTGGCGGCCAATCTAAACCAGGCCTCACTGAAAAATGCGCTGGCCAAACATGCAAAATTTGACCGCGCCAACCTCAGCAAGGCCAACCTCAATAATGCCTATCTTGAAGCCGCACAATTCTACGATGCTGATCTCAGCAATGCCCAACTGATCAAGGCCAACCTGAACATGGCCAGCATGATTCAGGTCAATCTCAGCGGTGCCGACCTGTCGTTCAGCCAAATGAAAAAAGCCAAACTGTCACGCGCCAACCTCGAAGACGCCAACCTCAGCAATACCAACCTTGAGCGCGCCCAACTCGACAACAGTTTTCTGGTCAATACCAACCTATCCAACAGCAACCTCAACCGCGCCAACCTGGCCGAAGCGGAGATGATCAACACCGATACACGCAATGCCAGCCTAAGTTACACCACCTGGAATGACCGCAGCCGCTGCCGCTCTGGTTCATTGGGGGAATGCCGCTAGGCTAGTGGTATAAAACCAATTGATAATAGAAATACCTGAAGTTTTTTACCTATCCAAAGCCGCCGGTAAACCAACTCCCTGAGACATAACAACAAAACCAGAAAACCAACAGCGCCCCCACCTGATTTTTTTGAACTTTTTTCTATCGTCGCAGCTGATACCACAGTTCCTGTCAGCGAGACAGCTAACTCGCTGTCTGTACCATAGTGGAATGTGATTGTTCCTGCCTGGGTGCCGGTGTTTTCTCCCGCCAAAAATGTCACATCAATACTGATACTTGCGTTTCTCGGCAACGTTGTGTTGACAGCATTATCTTTAAATATTGCATTAGACATAACAATGTTTGTGATTTCAACGTCGACGTTACCCACATTTGTGAGCTGTAATGACAAGCGTTTTTCAGAACCCGGCGTCACTTCGCCAAAATCCAGCAACGCCGCACCTGCTTGCAATTCAACTGAAATATTTCGCGCTCCAATTCGATGCATTACAGGCATCGCTGCTGCAAAATTATTCAGCCGCTCAATATTTGTATCGTCGCCAGACCAGTCTGATTTCATGGGTATCCGGTACGTCGACAACCCAGCCGTTGTCGGTATTTGCACAACCACAAAGTCATCCTCACCCCAGAAACTTGGCACCCCCCAATGCCCGGTACTATCAGCACCCACAGCAACAACTTTTTGAAGCGACTGCGTTTCAATATTCAAGCTCACCACGTCCGAATAAACGCTGCCAGTCGCCACCGCATCAGAATAATCATGCATATCCATAACAATGACGTAATCATTATTGTAGGCAAACACAGGGTAGCCTATATCGAATAGCGGATTCTGACTTGGAAAAGGGTAACCAAAACTACCATCCGAGATATCCAGAAAGCCTATCGACCAGTATTTATAACCACCGCCACCAGCACAATCACTGCCCACAACCGACTGACAAAAACGTGCATCAAAGACTATCTTTGTCCCGCTAAAATCAAACGAAAGTGAGTCGGCATAATAGACACTGTCAACAGCACTAAACTCACCTTCCTGATAACTGACCTGAATAATTTTATGCACCGAGGTCTCACCGCTATCAAGGTTTACCACATATATATTATCGTCAGCGAGGCTAGTGCTGGTATAGGCCATATGTGTCCCTGTCGGTGAAACAGCCATACTCCAGATATCAGCAGTGGTGGTCAGCTGAGTATAGGCATTTGATAGCACGTCAACCGTATAAATATTTTTATCCACACCGACAAAATAAATATATGTGCCTGCAGCTGTCGTCACAATTGCCGGGCGGGTATAACTTGCAGCGATGGGTTGAGGTGTAACCTGTATATCCAATGACTGATCATAGCCCGTAAAAGGTGAGGAGATCCCCTGCAAATAGAGGGCAAAAACTTCTGATTCCGGCGTATCAACAACCCCATCGCTCGGATACAAATAGAGAAGCACGTCGGCACCCGACACAACATCTGCATCCGTCGGGCCAGTCTGTTCTGGTACAGCGCCCCCTTCAATCACTCCTACCGCATCCCAGGCGGCAATCACCGCCGCCACGTCAGCAGAGCCAGCACCATATTTGTCTTCTGCCGCCTGAATGGTTGCCCGGCGAGCATCAATAAACTGTGACGACGCCACCAGGTATGTTGTCAATGCCGTATAAAAAATCTGCTCTGTCTTAGCACGACCAATACTGGTTCCCAATCCCTCGGCACTTAGGCCTTCTGCCATCAAATAGGCAGCACGATTAGGGATACCACTATTCACATGAACACCACCATAGTCACCTGCTTCATTGGCCGGAAGATTTTTGTATTCGCTCATGTGCGCTGGCTGTGAACTCAAGCCCCTTGAGGGATCAGCCAGATCACGCAAGAAACCCGGGCTGGCAATGGTACAGTCTTCTCCGACCGTCCAGTCATCCCTGTCCACCATGACGCCAAAAACATCTGCAAATGACTCACTCAATGCGCCACTCTGATTCTGATAAATCAAGTTTGCAGAATTCTCAATCACACCATGTGTCATCTCGTGGGCAGCAACATCCAAGCAACCAACCAGCGATGAAAAAACCTGCCCGTCACCATCGCCATACACCATATAGGCGCCATTCCAAAAAGCGTTGTTATAGTCGGACTCAAAATGAACAACAACCAGATTATTTAGATTTTTGCCATCAATACCATCGCGACCAAAACTATCTTTAAAATAGTTATAAACCGTATAAACATTACTGATCGCACTGACAACAGCTGCATCCCAACCACTGTTAAGTTGATTGCTGACAGAGTAATCCAGACTGGTACCATCACCATTCCGGGCATCAAAGATAATCGTGTCGCCAAACGGATTGCTAACGGCCAAAGGGTTATAGTGTTGCTCGACCACAGAAAAACTGGGGTCAATAGCATAATAAGCTCCAGCTTCGAACCAGGCATTAAAGTTTTTTGTATTGCCTTGCAAGTCACGCCCCGAGGCATTGACCAGTTCACCGGCGAAATGAATATTATTAATTCGATGAACAATCGCACCACTCGCGGCATCGACAAAATAGGTCCAGCGCTGATCCAAACCACTGGCAACATCAACCTTATATGCCAGCAAAGGCGCAACCTGATCGTCGCTGTAAATCATCAATTCAGCATCAAGCGTCAACACTGCGGCATTTGAAAAGTTCTGCCTGACTGTCTCTTTGGCCTCTGACACAGAGAGTTCAGGCTGCACATTAAAATTCTTCAGTGTTGGTTCATAACGCCCCTGAAAAAAATAGACATCCGAATTTTTATTCAAATGCACCGCAACTGATTTTCCCCAGTAAGGCACCCCATTAACGAGCTGCTGAAAACGCAAGTGTTTACGCCCCTCTTGCCCCTCGTTCTGATGCAACAGGCGAAACTCATCTGCCGGTGCATCTATCTTCATCAGCGCCCGGTTTTCGGAAAAAAACTGCCGTGCCTCACTCAGGGCATCTTTTTTGTGTTGAACAGCGCCAGGCACGATCGCATTAAGACGCTTCGCCGCCATTAGTGAAGGGGTTCCATTCGCCTTGCTAAAAGCAACCCTTGCCTCACCGCTGACCTCGATGCTCTTTTGCAACCGTTCCAGGCCTTGAATCTGCCTCACATCCAGGTAGCCTGCCTTTTTGGACGCCCCCCCCTTCCTCGGCCCTTGCGCCTGCGCCAATGAATTCATCAGCTGCGCAGAAACAAGTTCAGGGGAAATCTCATTGGCGAGTGCCTTTTTTTCACTTCGAACAGATGATTGGGCACGACCAGGCACAGCCGTTTTCGACAATGTCGCAACAGGCGCCTGAACAACCGCCATTGTCAACGGCTCACGACCTTGCGCCTGGGCATTCCAGGCCACAACGGCGAACAGGCTAGCCAAGCCGGTCGCTCCCACTAATTTCCAATCGATGCCAGTGCTCATTTCTGTCCCCAAGGCCATTCTATACATTTAGATAGTCGTTATTTTGTCGGCGAACCCGTTAATACCTTAATCAAACCGCCATTATTGGCATCCATAAATAAAAATTCACGTTTCAAGCCAAGAGAAACAGCCACGCGATATGTTTTTCGCGGCAGGCCATCAACCAAAACAACCAACAGCTCAGGTGCCGCTATTTTTGCTTTGGCATAACGTCCACTCTCCAGCTTGCGAATGGCAACAACAACCTCTTCACCGGAAAGCCTGACGCTGGCCATATCCCCGGCAGCGATGGTCACCGTATTACCATTGACATGGTAGACACCACCATCCGCCCGCAGATGGATAGACACCTCCCCCCCCCAGACAGGCAAATCAGCCGCTACCTGCTGAAAGCGTACATGAGTATTATCCTGCTGATCTGTCCAGACCCTGGTTACCACCAGCACATCTCTAGGCGAAACCAGGGCCAAACCGCCGCCATCAGCCTCTAAAAACTGGTAGGCCATATCCACATAAAAATCCTGACTGTGTTCGCCCTCCTCACCCGAAACCACCTCAGCAGATATAAGCAGGCCGGATACGGCAAGCAGCCAAACCCCTAATCTTTCAGCGCTAAAAATAGCAGTCCACACATTCCCCATACAGCCTCCAGTCAAAAAATCATTCAACTATATTTATAGATTATAAAAAATAGTATCATCTTTGACCTGGATCACCTTACTCACCTTTCAAATCACATCATCGAAGATACAGAGGTCACATGTCTGAAAACTCACCCTTGCTAGAGGCTCAGGATTTATTTCTTAACGCTATTCCAGCGCGGCAAATGCCTGCCGAACAGGTCACCACAGACAAGGCATGGCAGCGCACCTTGCATGCTGAGCTGCTTGCCCCGGAAGACTCGCCCCCTTACCATCGCGCCATCGTTGAAGGTTTTCTCGTCAACACCGCTGAAACACGCAGCGCATCGGAAGAAACCCCGGTCAGCTTCAAGGTGGTCGGCAGCGTCGCCCCCGGTGATACCAAGTGCCCACGCTTTGGTGCTGGTGAAGCCATCGAACTACAGACCGGCAGCATCCTGCCTGATGGCGACGTCTCTATTGTGCGGATGTGGGAAGCCAAACGTAACGGCGACAACGTCAGCATCAGCCGTCCATTCCCACCGCGATTTTTTATCGAAAACCAGGGCTGTGATATCGAAAAGAATGCCACCGTCATCAGCGCCGGCACCGTATTGACACCACAACACATTGGCACCATCGCCAGCTTTGGGCAGAGCGACATCGCTGTAGCCAGACAGCCGCGCGTGACCGTATTTGCCTCGGGTGATGAAGTTATCCCCTACACCGCCCCCTTCAAACCCGGCATGATCCGCGACTGCAACAGCCCAATGCTAGAGGCCGCCATCAGCGCCGCCGGTGGTCAGCCGACACTGGGCGGCATCATGGGCGA
The DNA here is from genome assembly GCA_024277755.1 of Gammaproteobacteria bacterium. Taxonomy (GTDB): domain Bacteria; phylum Pseudomonadota; class Gammaproteobacteria; order Tenderiales; family Tenderiaceae; genus Tenderia. Next base: position 15,154 of record JAJRUN010000138.1, read on the forward strand.
CAACTTCGACAACTTTGTCGCTGCCGTCAAAAACACACTGGAACAGGCCGACATGATCGTCATCTCCGGCGGCACCGCCGTGGGTGGTCGTGACTTTATCTCAGACCTGATCAGTGAAGTGGGTGATCTATTGATCGACGGCGTACCCATGCGCTCCGGCCGCCCCTTGATCATGGGCATAGCCAACGGCAAACCCATCGTCGCCGTGGCCGGCCATCCCCCTGAAGCACTGCGTGGCTTTCAACTGTTTGGCGCGCCAGCAATTGCCAAATTAATGGGCCAGACGGTCGCATTAGCGGAAGATGAAAAACAAGGCTGAGCCCATAGATAAACTGGGCACAGTTTTGTGCCCAGTAGATTTAATAATGAGGTGGTGGTGTCTCTTCTGACAGCGGTCGAACCAGATCGCCCCCCTGATCCAACTGACTCTTCTGCCGTTTAACCGTCTCGATCAAGGCATCAACCTGATCCTGCTGCTTGATCACCACCTGATTCAACTGCTCCACAGTCACCTCAAGATAAGCCATCCGCACCTCGATATCCTCAAACCGTTTATCCATAACCACCTCAAGAGAAAATAAAGGCCTGATTATATAAGTTTGGCCAGTATTAGATGAGGGTTATTTGATTGGAAAGAGTGCGGTCATAAACGCTGTGCTTACATATTCCCTGCGGTGGCATAATGAAGCTTGGTTCGCGTGCGCATGACGCACCCAACGGGGCTGTTAGCTGTAGTATTTTGGCTAGTTGAGAAGGCAATACCGCACGGTATTTTGTGCTTTGTTTTTACTTACCAAGGCCAGGCACACGAATGCTTGATTGATTGGCATCCGCTTCTATTTCTTTCAGGCTGGTCAGGTTTTTATAGCTAACACCTGCGGGCACTTGCCAGGGTGAATTCAACTCATTGACATGGTTGGCAATCTGCGCAACGGCGGCAGATTGAGTCAGCGGGTAAAAAAACACATCAGTGCCAGCAGAAGCCATTTGTACACCTGTCAACATCATCGCCGTCACAACGGCCTTTTTTGCATAATGATTCATAATCATCTCCTAAAGTGTATGTTTTTGAAGTACAAAACAAACAGTAGTGAAAATTATTGACACAAATATGACCTGCCCATGAAACTTGTATGGCGTTATTCACTCAAACCATGTGACGCCTCCAGGCTCAATCTACATAAGCAACAAGCGGCTTTAGAAAGCTTTAAAAAAAACGATATTGGCCGATAAGCATTCACCTAGACATGAACTTTTACATAGGCGATAAAGCATGAAATGCGATGTTATTTATACACATGCGAAACAATCAAATACAGCCAACAGTGACGATGAACTCAAGCAGCTACGTGGCCGTGGTTTTAAGGATGAGCGCGAGTACCTAGCGTTTTTACTGGAACAGGAACGCATCTGGGAACAGGAAAATATCGACCCGGACAACGATACAAATGACACTGAATAATTAATCACTTCAATGATTAAAAATGAATTTAATACCAACCCCCAGCGAGATTGAGTGTCTTTGTGCCTGCACCCTTGGCAAAAGCTGGATAACGCCATCACACCCCGCGACATTCTCCCCCATAAAAAGTTAAAATACCCCCCCTTTCCCTGCCCCGCAGATAATCACGGACACCTCGATGTTACGACTGACAGAAATCAGACTCCCCCTCGATCACTCAGCAGATGCACTGTCCGAGGCAATTATCAAACGCCTGCAAATCACACCGGCTGAACTACGCGATTTCAGCATTGCTCGCCGTGGTTTCGACGCCCGTAAAAAGAGCGCCATTCTGTTTGTCTATTCACTGGACGTGGATATCGCCAACGAAAAGTCGTTGCTGCAAAAATTCAGCGCAGACCACAACATCAAAGCAAGCCCCAATACTGAATACACCTATGTCACCCACGCCCCTGCCGACCTCAAATCACGCCCGATAATCATCGGCACCGGGCCATGTGGTTTTATGGCCGGACTGATTCTGGCGCAGATGGGTTTTAAACCCCTGATTCTGGAACGTGGCCAGGAAGTTCGCCAGCGCACCAAAGATACCTGGGCATTGTGGCGTAACCACAAACTCAATCCCGAATCAAACGTGCAATTTGGCGAGGGCGGTGCCGGCACCTTCTCCGACGGCAAACTGCACACCCAAACCAAAGACCCGCGCTTTCTGGGCATGAAGGTGTTGCGTGAATTTGTGAGGGCCGGTGCGCCAGAAGAGATCCTGTTCGTCAGCAAACCACATGTGGGCACCTTTCGCCTGGTGGGCATGGTGGAAAAAATCCGCGCAGAGATCATCAGTCTTGGCGGTGAATTTCGTTTTGACAGCCGGGTGACAGATGTCAACATTGTTGACAACCAGGTGCGCGGCGTAACCTTGGCCAGCGGCGAGAAAATCGAGTCTGATCATGTTGTTTTTGCCATTGGTCACAGCGCCCGCGACACCTTCCAGATGATCTACGACAAAGGTGTCTACGTAGAAGCCAAGCCCTTCTCGGTCGGCTTTCGTATTGAACACCCACAGTCAATCATCGATCAATGCCGTTTTGGCGACTTTGCCGGTCATCCCGACCTTGGCGCGGCGGATTACAAACTGGTTCACCACTGCAAAAATGGCCGCAGTGTCTACAGCTTCTGCATGTGTCCCGGCGGCACGGTGGTAGCTGCCACCTCTGAGGATGGCCATGTGGTCACCAACGGCATGAGCCAGTATTCACGCAATGAACGCAACGCCAACAGCGGCATAGTGGTGGGCATTACACCCGAGGACTTCCCCAGTGACCATCCCCTGGCCGGAATAGACCTTCAACGTCAACTGGAGACACACGCCTTTGAACTGGGCGGAAGCAATTATGATGCCCCCGGGCAACTGTTGGGGGACTTCCTCAAAAACACACCATCGACAACACTCGGCAGTGTCCAGCCGTCATACACCCCCGGCGTACACTTAACCAGCCTTGACAGCGCCCTGCCCGACTACGCCATCCAGGCCATCCGCGAAGCCCTGCCCGCCTTCAATCGCAAGATCAAAGGCTTTAGCATGCACGACGCCGTACTCACCGGCGTAGAGACACGCACCTCATCGCCGGTACGAATCAAACGTAATCGTGATGATTATCAAAGCATCAACACCAAGGGCTTCTACCCGGGCGGCGAAGGGGCGGGGTATGCTGGCGGCATCCTCTCAGCGGCGGTGGATGGCATTGAGATAGCCGAGGCGGTAGCCTTGAGTATGGCGGGCAAATAAATACAGACCACCCCCTCAGGCGGGAATCAAATAGACATCAAAGCGAGTGCTTTTACCTTCATACACCAGACTGGGCTCAGGCCCGGGGATGGCCTCGGACTTGCGCGGCCGCTTCACCACCACCCGTTTACGGGCCACGGATAAGGCCGCCTGCAACAACGCAGCGTCATCCTCATCCCCCCCCACCAGAGCGCGGAACAGCTGCATCTCTTTTTTCACCGCCGCCGCCTTGCTACGTTCCGGATGCATGGGATCAACATAAACCACATCAGGCTGTTCTGCCACACTCAAACTATTCAAATAATCACAGGCATCCGCCACACACAGAGACATGCGAGCCACAATCACCGCCACCTCATCATCCTGTTCAGCCCGATGCATACCATCAGACAGCAACTCTGCCACCACTGGCGAGCGCTCTATCATTTGCACCCGACAACCCAACTTTGCCAGCACAAAGGCATCACGTCCCAACCCCGCAGTGGCATCAATCACCGTTGGGATTTTATCTTTTTTAACCCCCACCGCCCTGGCCACCAACTGACCACGACCCCCGCCATAACGACGCCGATGGCCCATGGCACCGGCAACAAAATCAACATAAACCGGGCCGGGGGCATCAGGCCCGCCCTGCACCAGCTCAAGTCGCTCAGCGGTCAGGCGCAACATCAGGCCAGACGAACCCAGTTCAGAGGAAAACGGCAAGGCCAGTCGTTCGGCGATGGTTTCAGCATCCGAAACACAACACTCATCTGTCACCGTCACAATCACATTATTCAAATTTCTGGCCGCCACTAATAATTTTCCATTCTGCTCAAAGACACTTGTTATCGACCTCAATTCGATCAACAATAAAACCCTAATTAAAGAGATTATTGATTATGTCTGTCAAACACGATCACATCAGTCGCAAGAGCATTCGCCTCATTGAATACGTTGGCCTGCTGGTCATTACCATAGCCACCCTCGTTGCTGGTTTCCAGGAAATTAGCCGCATGTTCGTTGTCGGCGAGGTGACTTTAGCAGACCTGTTACTGCTGTTCATCTACCTCGAAGTCGTTGCCATGGTCGGCGTTTATCTGGAATCTGGCAAACTGCCCATACGGATGCCAATCTACATTGGCATTGTTGCCCTGGCCCGCTACCTGGCCTTGGATGCAAAGGGCATGGACGACTGGAAAATCATCGCCGTTGCCTCGGCAATCGTGTTGTTATCCTTATCTGTACTGGCAATCCGTTATGGCCACCTGAAACTCCCTTATTCCAGCAAACCTGACTAGGCCGCAGATACAACAGACACATAATCACGCCAGCCATCACTTTCAATAGAATCAGTCACGACTAATGCAGCCCTTCTGGTAAGCGGCGGATCTTCGATCACCACCGCGCGCCTTAGGCGCAGTCTGGCGTGCCGTCAGTTTTTCTATTTTTGCTTTAAAGCGGTCACCCCCCATCACCCAGGATTTATTCGTTGCTAGCCGAATTTCCTCTAAAGTCATCGCCGCAATACGTGTCCGAAATAATTGCCGGTAGGCTTTTTTTCGCTCATCCGTTGACCTGCCCAATCGCTTGTACAGCAGATGTGGAGTGACTAATGCATCCTCCTTTCCCAAGGCATTATATTGATAACTTGACCACGGGTATTTCGATGGATGACTTACCATTTGAGCACGCACAGGATTCAGCTCAATATACCGGCTACAGGTTAACAGGTACTGCCCGGAATCAATCAGAGCAGCCTTGTAGCGGCCTTCCCATAAAGTGCCTGTCCGGTCATAGGTATAATTGAAATATTGAACATAGCGCCGACCAAGACTTTGCATAACCTTACTGATGCTGTTTTCCATACGGGGTGTCATAAGCAAATGGACGTGATTTGTCATTAAAACATAAGCATGCACATCGCATTTATACTGCTTACAAGCATCCTTAAGACTCTCCAGATAAAACCGATAATCGTCATCACTGACAAAAATAATATCACGATTATTGCCACGTTGAATGATGTGCTGCGGCTGACCGGAAATTACAAAACGCGGGAGACGTGCCATGATTTAACTCTGCTCAGGTTTATCGTTGAAATAAGAATAGCAGGAATTATAAAACCAATCGAGTCCGACCCTATCGATTACCCAGATTTATCGTTGAGGTAAGAATAGCAGGACTCATCAAATCAATCGAGTCTGACCCCATTGGTTTCTTTGCGTTTTTTTTGCAAAAGGCGCGACACTTTTGGCAGTCTGCTGGATGAGTTTGTTAGCTGCTTTTTGCTACTTATAGTATGTAGACTTATAGGCATCACGATACTTACAATTACTGCGTAATGAGAAAGCCAAGCAAAACTATAACAAGTATATTGTCCTGCAACATCAAAAAGCTTCGTGGTGAACTAAATTTATCACAAGAAGAACTTGCTGATAAATGTGGTCTCCACCGTACTTATGTTGGCGCTGTAGAGCGTGGTGAACGAAATGTAACATTAAGTTCATTAGAAGCCATAGCTTCGGCTTTAAATGTAGACGTTCCCACTTTATTAACCGGTATATTAAAGTAGTTTATATGGATGTAAGATTAAAAAAACCACCAAAAGATAAGAGTTTTTTAACCTCATTGCCAGATTTGGCAAAAAAACTTGAACCATTAATAAATACTGAATTTAAACTTACAGGAAAATCCAGAACAGATGGATCAAATATTCGTAAATTAATAGCGGATAAGCTAATCAATTCAAACCCGCCACTACATGCAGAAAAAAATTCTTATGAGGTGGTTCCCCCAAAAGGTGTGCCTAAAATTCTTTTAGAATATGTTGATACATATATCGTAACGACGGGTACATCGTACAACCTTCAAGTTTGGAATAGAAACCCTTCTTCAGAATCTGTTCAAGTTCAATATTCAAACGGTGAAACACTTCAGTCTGGTGAAGTCCGTTTTATTTTAGTAAAAATTGATCCAGACAACTACAAAATAACTGCTATTGCGGTACTCACTCCCGAATATATCGTAAATAAATTTGGAACATTTGGAAAACCAACCGTAAAAAACCAATTGATTATATCCTCATCATCGCGGCAATTAGTATTAGCAAAACAAAATGGAATATTATTTTATGATGATGCAGTTGGACATAAAGAAAATATTAAAAATCTATCACTTTTCAGTATTCATGACCAACCAACTACAGAATCGTTATTACCACTATCAAAAATCAAGGAAATTATCGTTAGTAAAATTATTGGCCGTAATATTGCTCCAGCAGCTACCAAGAATAGAGGGCAGATGCTTGAAGAGATATTTGCCAACGAATTAGGTTATAGTATTAACGATAATGAATTACTTGCTGGTGGCTACCCTGACATTCGCAACCAAGCGTTAGAAGTGAAAATACAAGATTCTCCAACAGTTGATTTAGGGAAATTTAGCCCTGAATTTGAAATCAGTGTTCCAGATTGTGCTAATTTTACAACTCGAAACATGCGTTACTTTATAGCTCTTACTAATCCTGAAACCAACATAGTTGAAGGTGCAGTATTATGCCAAGGAAACAAGCTTGGTTTGCATTTCACCTACGTTCCAGAAGAAAGCTATAAATGCCAAAGATCAATACCAATGAGTTTTTTTGCAGGCATACAAGGGCTATCTGTATTTAATCCGTAATTATTGGTGCCTGTGAGACGTTAAAAACTTTCCAAACAAGTTTATCAATTTCACGTTCAATTTTTATAATTTTATTTTTATCCGTTTCGTTGTAGCATTTTTTAGCCAGATCAATCATTAATTTTGATTCTTCAAGTACTGGGTTCGGTATAGGGAACTTTTCAACATACTGGGTAATAAACCTCCTTCTATTTGAGTAGAGTTTATTTTGAAATTTTATATCATAAAACTCTTCTATAAAGCGCGAATTAGCAACAGCTAAAACAAGCCATAGAATATCCTCTGGCATTTTTTCATTATCACATAGAAGCCAATAGCAGTCCCCATTTACAATACTTCCTTCTTTATCCATCCAGAATGTCGGCCGTTCACTTATATCACGAAAGACAATCTTATGCTGCCCCCAAAGTGATGGATTCTGAGGGACCCAAATTTCAAACCATTTTCTCTTAGCTTTAATAACATACTTTCTATTACTAAGTTGATCTTTGTTTGCTTCAAGATATTTTTTAGATAGAGGATAATCACCAATATCAAATGTCTGTCTTTTTCCATTAATCATTGTATGAGTATAAAGAATTTCTTTTTTTTCTTTCTCGTTACATTTGAATCTACCCGCAACATGATGCGTTATTAATGGGCGTAATAATTCAGGCTCGTAACCAATTTCACTTTTCCAGTTTTTTCTAATAAATACATTGTCGGCGGTTGTTTTTACACCAACACGAATTTTTCCTACATCTTTAAATAGACACCATGTATTAGTTGCTACTTTATCTAACCATTGTTCAGACTCTAGATCTTGAAGCCTCCATAAATCAGACGGTTTGGAATCAAATATTAGGTGTCCATTTTTAACCAGAAAACTTCCCTGATTTGAAGAAACAACGCCATTATATTTTAAGGCCTGAATTTGATTTTCAACAAAAGGAGATTCTTTTGAAGAATTATTATCGGTAATGTAAATAGATGAAAAGGGGATGTTAATATTTTTTTCTTTGTCATGTGTTGAAAGAATCACTACCGCTGGTAGAACAGCTGCTTCAAAAACTTTCGTATCTCCAAAATCCCAAATCCCTTTGATTGAGTATTGATTATAAATAATTTCTCTAAACTTTCCTGCACCTTTCGTTGTAAGAAAACGATTAGAAACAATTACGCCTGCAACTCCACTAGGTTTTAATACAGACTTCATTGCAACTAAAAATGCTTGATAAATATCAACTCTTCCTTTTAGTCCGAAATTTTTACTTAATAGTTGAGATTTTTCAGCACCTAAAACTTGTGTTCGAATATAAGGAGGGTTTGCTATTAATATGTCAAAATCTGGTATATCACTTTCACAAAATAAATCTTGTGAATCAGACAGCCCCCCTTTTTCAATACATATCTGAAGAAAGTCTTTATTTTGCAAAGTTGGAATAATATCAGGGTGAGCTTCTTTCAGCCTTCTTTTGGTTATTTCAATTGACATGGGATTTGTATCAAATCCATATACATCTATGTTATGAAATGATTCAGCTTTTAATGTCTTTATCAGACTAATCAATAATTCGCCATCGCCTACAGCGGGATCAACCACCTTTACAGATACAGATTTTTTGAGATTAGCATTAGAAATAATATTTTTAGAAATAAAATCAGAAAAACTCTCTGGCGTATAATGTGCGCCTTCTTTTTTTCGTGATTCTACATGACTATATCTTTCAGCTATTTGCATTACACTCTCCATACTAATGCTACTTATAGTATTCATATTTATGAGTGAAGTCAATGGCTGAGGTACAGTTTTTTTGAGGCAGCTAACGCTGTGTAGACATCACATTGACATAATATCTTACGTCACTATGATGCCTATCCCCCTCCATTCTGGTTCAGATTAAAACCTAAATCAGAACATCCATATATTCACAAAATTTTAAACACATTGGCTTTCAATGCATTATCTTCTGAATACTCTGCCATTGTGATTCCGTCGATGACTTTACCCTAATTTTTACCTCTGGATAAATACTTCATTTTGATACCCATCAATAGGGTCAGACACGATCGATCCTCAATTTGACGCACTCGCCTGAATTAAACCTCAAACCCATCAGGCACATAATCACGCCAGTCATGGCGTGGATCTCCAAAACTGAAAAAGGGTGGGTTAAGTAACGAATCCTTGCTGTTGTATAGCAAAGGCTGCAGCCCCATATCGGTCAGGCCACCACCAGCCTCTTCAAGAATGCATTGCGCTGCCGCGGTGTCCCATTCCGAGGTTGGGCCGAAACGGGCATAGATATCGGCGCGGCCCTGGGCGACATAACAGGACTTGAGCGAGCTGCCCAGTGACAGCACCCGGTAGTCGTCAAAAAATTCCAGAAAGTTGCAAAACACGGGCATCCGGTGTGAACGGCTACCAGCAATGGTGATACTGCCACCATTCCACTGCTGCGACTGGATCGGCCTGGGGTTTTGACCGGCGGCTTCAAAGGTTGCGCCACCCCCTGCCACGGCGGAATAGCAGTCGCCACTGACGGGGGCCTGTATTACGCCTAACACGGAGCGATGGTTTTCAATCAGGGCGATATTGACGCTGAATTCACCATTGCCTTTTATAAATTCCCGCGTGCCGTCCAGCGGGTCTACCAGCCAGTAGCGCTGCCACTGCGAGCGCTGTTCAAAATCAACCAACTCGCCCTCTTCCGACAACACCGGCCAGCCGGGGGTCAACTCCGTCAGGGCTTTGTTAATGATTTCGTGGGCAGCGTAATCGGCCTCGGTAACGGGGCTATTGTCACTTTTTTGTTCGACACAATAATGACCTTCATAGATCTTCATGATGGCATCACCGGCTTGGTGGGCGATGGCTTTAACCGGCGCTAACAGTTTATTGTATTGACTCATCATTTATCCCCCAGCAGATCGCGCACCATGTATAAGGCGGCAATGCTGCGTGCTTCGGTCACGTCATCGCGAAGCAACAGTTCAGGCAGGTTCGCTAACGACCACGGAACGACTTCGAGCTCTTCTGGCTCGTCACCCTCACAGGATTGCAAATACAACCCCTGGGCAAGAACGATTTGGGTGTGATGGCCGAGATAGCCCGGTGCCAGAGTAAAGGCGGTGAGATGTTCAAGCTGCCTGGCGCCATAACCAATCTCTTCCATCAATTCTCGATTAGCGGCTTCAAGCAAGTCTTCACCCGGCTCAATCCGCCCCTTGGGCAGCCCCAACTCATAGCGATGTACCCCGGCGGCATATTCACGGATCAGCATCACCGTGTCGTCATCCAGCATCGGCACCACCAATACCGCCCCGGCAGAATTGGACTTGAGCCGTTCATACTGGACTTCGACACCATTGGAGAATTTCAGATCCAATTGTTCAATATGGAACAGACGTGTTCTGGCTACCGTTTCGGCGGCCATAATTTCTGGTTTTTTGCGCATTGCGAGTATTATAGCCCTACCTTAATCATACGAACACTGCCCATGCTCGACTGGAACAATATCAATACCGTGCTGCTCGATATGGACGGCACCCTGCTGGACCTCCATTTTGACAGCTATTTTTGGCAGAAATATGTCCCTCAGCGCTATGCCTTTAGCCGCGGCCTCGACATTCCCACCGCCGAGCGACTGCTGGCTCCCATATTCAAACAACACGAGGGCACACTCAATTGGTACTGTCTGGATTTCTGGACCCGCGAACTGGATCTGGATATCGCTGCACTGAAAAAGGATGTCGCCCACCTGATCGAGATCAAGCCCGGGGCATTGGAGTTTTTGCAGCAATTACGCAATCAGGGCAAACGCTGCGTGCTGGTCACTAATGCCCACCAGGACAGTCTGGCACTGAAACTGGAACACACCCGGCTGGACAATCACCTTGATGAGATCATCTCGGCACACCCGTTAGGGCTACCGAAAGAAGATTATCGATTTTGGGCTGAGCTGCAAAAACACACCACCTTCACACCACTCAACACCCTGCTGATAGATGACAACCTCAGGGCACTACGCACAGCACAGCAATTTGGTATAAAACATTTATTGGCGGCCTGTTTTCCCGACAGCCAACAAGCCAGGCATCACACCGACGAGTTTGTTTCATTTCATGAGTTTGAGGAAATCATGCTAACAAACACTGGCCAATAAAAAACGGGAAAGCCGTTACCAGCTTCCCCGCTCTTCAAACCATAAAACCATTTGCTTTAGCGAACGATGTAGTTACCGTTCTTACCTGCTTTAGGATCAGCGTCAGGTTTGTTCATCAACACAGTGATGGCACCGCGCAGAGCAGCCTGCATTGCATGGTCAACAATCGCATTATTGGTTGGCTTGTCGGCTGGAGAAACGATATCAAAGATACCCGCTTCTGAAACAGCAACATTGTATGTTGCCATGTCTTCCAGAACATTTTCAGGATTACCATTGATGTAAACCTTGTCCCAAATCCCCGCTATAGGATGAAAGGCAACAGGCTCGTTGATGTTGGCATTTACGAAGTAGATGCGAACACGCTCACCTGGCTTTGATTGCAGCACCAAAGATGAATCTGGATCATGGACTGGATCGTAGTTAAACATCTTGCCGTTGATCAAAGAACCCGCCCAACCTTTGTTGGCAATCATGGCTTTTGCATCGTCAGCATCTGGAAAATATTGCCCCTGTGCCAGAACATATTCACGATCCGGTTTTGGAAACTTGTCGCTATAACCTTCTTTAGGGTCAACAATGATCAGACCGTACATACCACGTGCAATATGCTGGGCCATGACACTGGCACCACAGTGATACATCCACACACCGGCACGCTTGGCGGTAAATTTGAAGTGTTTGGTGTTGCCTGGTTTAACCGGGCCAAACTCATCCAGCACATCGACTTCAGCCGCATGAAAATCCATTGAGTGAGATTCTTTATTGCTCTTTGGATTAACCAGTTCAAAATCAATTACATCACCTTCTTTAACACGCACAACCTTGCCTGGAATCGCACCATCGAAGGTCCATGCAGGATATTTAGTCCCCTTATTGTCGATCTCAATGGTCGTCTCTTTGGCAATCATTTTTACATGCACAGTCTTTGCCAGTGCGATTGATCCAGACAGCATCAGTGCCGCTGCGACACCCCCAAGTGTTAATGACTTTACAAATTTATTTTTCATTCCCAGTCCTCATGTTTTCTAAAAAAAGCTCCCCCCCAACAGGCGAGCACCACTTAGCGCATCTCAATATGTTTGTGCTATTAAGTTATTTTCCGCACTTGCATAGTTCTCGTAGATAACGCACTAAACTATGAATTTCATCATCGCTCAATACTCCCCCCCAGGGTGGCATGAGTACTGATTTATCAATCGCTCGACCACCATCCTTGATGGCGGTGAATAGTTCTTCATCAGAGCGCGCAGACATTTCCTTGCTATCAGAGTGATCACGCGGCTGTACCGACATATCGACAATATTGACGCCCATGCCATTCGCCAACATACCGTGACACTGCCAGCAATAGGTTTTGTAGAGATCTTCTCCACTCTCGTCAGCCATAGCCATTGGCGCCGCAATCAGAGCCAGTGACGCCACAACCATTTTTAGCTTGCGGCTGTTCATTAAAACTTCTCCTTGGCCAGGGCGCGAAAGTAATGCACCAGCTTTTGCAAATCTTTATCTTTCAACGGCCGATTCGGCATAAAGGTCAGAGGCGACCAGGCTTGCGGGTCTTGAATAAAACTAATGATGTAATCTTCCTGCAAGCGATTGCCAAGCGTATAGACTTCCGGGCCACTGGCGCCGCCATAACCGGGTTCTATCTGATGACAACCGAGGCAACCACGAAATTTATCAAACACCAACTCACCCATTCGCAGTGAAATGGTGCCTGGCTTATATGCCCCAGGGGTAATCAATTCACTCTTGGCCTTGCGATGCATCAAGGCCGCCGCTACGACTTTGGCATCACTGGCACTCAACGCCATGTGTTTGACCAGGCTTTCCTGTTTAATCACATCCTCGTCAGTACCGGGCTTGATGTGGTTGCCATAAAACATTCCCGTCGGGCGAATCCGCGTTGGCGCGGCCAGCCATTGTTCCAGCCAGGCCTGTTTATATTTGTTACCGGCATAAGAAAGGTTTGGCCCCTTCAGCGCCCACAGTTCTGTCAGATTTTCTGGCCCTGCACCTTTCAGGTCATGACATTCAACACAACTCGATTCGAGAATTTTGTCACCGCTGTCAGCCGACACACCCGAACTAAGCAGTGTTGCCGCAATGGCTGCGACAACACCGATTGATTTTAGTCTCGTCTTAAACAACATATTTATTTCCTGGGACGACGTTTACGTTCTTCAAACTTACCCTTAAAGCCATCATGATCAAACATGCCATAGCCTTTTGTGAGCGATTCGCTATAGAAGAAGTTAGGGTCATAATCTTTATCCTTCCACACATACCAGTCTTCCATCTCGATACCGTCATATTCAATAACCGTAATCGGGCCGCCAGGAAACTTACCGCCCGCTGTCACGTGAGTATCAACATGATCGTGAAAGATAAAACGGCCAGGATTATCAGCCTCAATGATGACGTCATAACGTTCGCCGGGGCCAACCATCACGGTATCTGCGTAATAAGGGTTATCCAGCGGCAGACCATCTTTGTGAGTCACCAGCATGTCATGACCATGACTGTGCATGGCGTGGGTGGCACCGCCGGCACCGTAAAAGCGGATTCTGACAACATCGCCTTTCTCGATCCGCAGTGGTTGCGTTAGTGGGAATGATTTACCGTTCACCGAAAAATAATCAGCGACATCCATCGGAGTACCGCCGGTACCATATTTATTGGCAGCGCTGGACTCCCAGGTGCTCATCATCATAATGACGTCTTTGGTAACACGCTCTTCGATTGGCAGCGGCTTTTTCGGATCAACGATCATCGGCCCCCACATGCCGCGAATACCGACATGTTCGTTGACATTAACGTGGCAGTGATACCAAAGGCTGCCGATACGATCAGCCTTGAATCTATAAGTAAAGCTCTCGCCGGCTTCAATGGGTTTCTGGGTCACACCAGGAACACCGTCGTTCTTCCAGCTGCCCTTTTGATGAATCCCGTGCCAATGAATGGTATGGGGCAGCGAGGTATTGTTCATCACATTGATGATGAGATCATCCCCCTCTTCCACGTGAATCAATGGCCCTGGCACCTGGGCATTAAAACCAAAAACCTTGTAATCCAGATTCGGTGCGACCTTGAGTGTTACCTCCTCGATGGTCATATCGAATTCACGCTCGGCAGCCAAGGCCTGCCCAGCCAGCATCCCCAAGCTCAGCATCAGGCTTAACATGCCTCTACCCGGCTTGTTCAATTTGTTACACCATGACTCATGTTTCATTCATTCGTCTCCCCAAACGTGGTTGAGTTATTTGATAGCCCGACCAAAACACTCAAGATAGATATGAGATACATCTTTACGACGCTAAAAAAAGGTGCGTCAATTTGTCGCACCTGAGTATCAGATTATGTATACATTCGCATATGAGTCAAGAAAAAACACAATAAAAAATATGTCTTTTATATAATTTCTATATTTTTCAAATAGATATAGATCTAAATTTCGAAACCGGTACGTCCCTGCAATCCCCCCGTATGCAAGACCAGCACTGTCTGACCCGGCTGAAAATAACCGGCAGCCAGTAAGTCATAAAACCCAAACAACAGCTTGCCAGTGTAAATTGGCTCTAGCAGAATGCCATGCTCAGTCTCAAAACGATGCATAAAGCCCAGCAACTCAGGTCGGATTTTGGCGTATCCACCAAAGTGATAATCCAGATTTATCTGCCAGTTGTCATGCTGTTGATAAGCACCGGCTGACAACAGCGACTTAACCTCGTCGCACAAAAAACCAGCCCCTTTCAGCACCGCAAACCCCAGCGCCTGGCGTTGCCCTTGCAAACCTGCAATCAAACCAGCCAGGGTTGCGGCTGTGCCACAGGCGCAGGCAATGACGTCAAAGGGCTGGTCTATATCCGCAACAATCTCGGCACAGCCCTTTAGCGCCAAGGCATTACTGCCGCCCTCGGGGATCAGATAAAAATCACCGAATTCAGCCTTTAGCCATTCATTCATTGCCACAGAGTTTTTGCGCCGGTAATCAGCGCGACTGAGATAGTGCAGCAGCATGCCATGATCAGCAGCAAACTGTAGAGTGGGATTAAGCGGGTCATGCGCTTCGCCACGAATCACACCTATTGTATTAAAACCATATTCAGCACCCGCAGCGGCCAGGGCATGGATGTGATTTGAATATGCACCACCAAAACTCAGCAAGGTCTGACAACCTTGCCCTCTGGCAGCGATCAGATTGTATTTGAGTTTGTACCACTTATTGCCGGAGATGAGCGGGTGCACCAGATCCAGCCGCTTGATCAACAACCGCACCCCGGCCTTATCAAGCACAGCATCATGAATTTCCTGAACAGGGGTTGGCTGGGCTTGCAGCAGCATCAAATCACCGGCGGCACATCACCTGGCTTAGCCGACACCAGCCACTGCACAAACTCACTGCCCTGCGGATCCCCTTCTCGCGGTGCCCAGACAGCAAAATCTTTATCACTCAGAGGCATATACGGCCCGTGCTTGATCTCGAAAAATACTGAGCCTGGTTCCAGTGCCACCACACTATGCCAGCTGTTGGCCGGAATTTCGAAACCATGCACCGGACCTCCCGGACTTAACTCCTCCCGTCGCAACACCTTGCCCTGACCATCAAATATAAGCGCTGCCAACCGCCCTCGCAGCACCATAAAAAACTCCCATTTTTCCTGCTCCGGGTGACGATGGGGTTGCACATAACTGCCCGGTTCAATAGCAATAAACAGACGTTGAACCGGGTCATCAAGGCTGGCATGGGCATTGTAATTAGCACGCAGACGCACAGAGGCCTTGGCCTTGCTCACCAACCCATCCAGCAAGGCTTCATCAAACAGTTTCATATTTAATAGTGCTCATAATTAATCACGGCGCAGCTTATCCGATATGGCAATAGGGGTGGGATAGCGCATAACAATAAAATAAGAAGAAAAGACAAAGGTCAGCATGGTGCTCAGCTGAATCAAATAAGAAGCCTCCAAGCCGATCACTCCTACCTGTAGCGCCAGCACAGCAATAAACAGGGAAAATTCCGATATCTGCCCCAGCCTTACCCCAACTTCAAGTGCAACATCGGCAGGTTCGTTATAACGCCGCAACAAAACCTTAAAGATAAACGGTTTCAAACCCAACGCTAAAATGGCCAACGCCAGACTCGGCAACAACACCTCTGCCAGCATCGCCAGATCAAAACTGGCCCCCAAAGAAAAAAAGAAGATCACCAGAAAAAAATCACGTAACGGTCGCAGGTTATCGCCAATAAACAGCGCAATCGGGCTGGTGGCCAAGGCAACCCCGGCAATAAAGGCCCCTACTTCAGCTGACAAACCCAGCACCGAGGCCAGCTCAGCCAAGCCCAGACACCAGCCAATGGCCATCAAAAAAATGTATTCGTGAATACGATTAAAACGACGAATCAGCTTTATCAGCACAAAGCGTTCGAACAGGTAGGCAAAGGCGATCAAGCCTAACAATGACAAGCCCAACTGCAACAGTTCCAGCCAAGGCAGACCGGCCTGCCATTGTGCGGGCAACAACATCAGGATAACGATGGCGATAATATCCTGCAGTAGCAGGATGCTGATAATGATTTCGCCGGTATGCTGGTGGTGCAACACTGTGGTTGGCAAGAGTTTCAAACCAATAATGGTGCTGGAAAACATCATCGCCGCCCCAATAATAATCGACTCCAGCAAGGCAAAACCAAACACCAAACCACAGACAAAACCGATCAGGAAAAACAGCAACGAGCTAACACCGGCGATAACGCTGGTCTTACGCAACATCAACAACAATTTTTGTGGTGGCAGGTTGATGCCAATCAGAAACAATAAAAAGATCACACCAATATGACTGATCTGTTTGATCAACTCGGCATCATTCACCAGCCCTAACACCGACGGCCCGGCCAATACTCCCAGCAGAATATAAACAACCAATAATGACTGGCGCGCATACAAGGCCAAGGTGGCCAGCAGCGCAGCCCCAGTGAAAATCACAAAGATATAAAAGACAATCGACTCTGTCGCCATACCCCATGTTAATTTGATTGCCTAGCAAATGACAGTTAAGTCACAATACCCTCCCACCGTTCATAGATATGAAAATAAACGATGAAACCTATTACCATTTTCCGCCACACAGCATCTGAAGGCGCTGGCTATTTCAGCGACTTCCTCACGCGCCACCACCTCCCATTTCGGGTGCTTCACCTTGATCAAGGTGAGGCCGTCCCAACTGGTCTGGCAGAAACATCGGCGCTGGTATTCATGGGTGGGCCGATGAGCGTCAACGATGAAATTGACTGGATAGCCCAAGAGCTGGCACTGATCCGTCAAGCGATTGCCGACGACATGCCGGTGCTGGGGCACTGCCTCGGCGGCCAACTGATCAGCAAGGCGCTGGGTGGCAAAATCATCGCCAACCCGGTTAAAGAACTGGGCTGGCTGGCCGTGCAAAAACAAAATAACACTCAAGCCAACGACTGGCTGGCCGGGCTGCCCGACAGCTTTGATGCCTTCCACTGGCATGGTGAAGTCTTCACCATTCCCGAAGGCGCCAGCAACATACTCGCCAGCCGGCACTGCCCCCACCAGGCCTTTGTCATTGGCAACACACTGGCAATGCAATGTCATGTCGAAATGACTAGCGAGATGGTCATTGACTGGGCCACAATTCATGCCACCGATATCGCTACTGCCACCGATAGCATCCAGAACCTTGAACAGCTCAGCCAATCACTGGATGAAAAAGTTGCCACCCTGCAAAGCCACGCCGACACAATCTATCGCCGCTGGCTGCAGCCATTAATCCAGCTTTAAACCAATGACAACCATCTCCGTCATCATCCCCAGCTATAACCGCGCCCACACATTAAAACGGGCGCTGGATTCGGTGCTGGCACAAACCCGGCCCGCCGATGAGATCATCGTTATCGATGATGGCTCCACAGACACAACCGAACAGCTAATCACGCAGCGTTACCCACAGATCACTTATATTAAGCAGGCAAACCAGGGCGTCAGTGCCGCCCGCAATACCGGCATCAAAACAGCCACCGGTGAATGGCTGGCCTTGCTGGATTCCGACGACGAATGGCTGCCAAACAAGCTGAAAACACAACTCGCCCTGCTCGAACAATACCCCGGTCACAAACTGATCCACAGCAATGAAATCTGGATTCGCCACGGCGTGCGCGTCAATCAGATGAAAAAACACGCCAAAAAAGGCGGCTATATTTTTCAACACTGCCTGGCTCTGTGCGCCATCTCGCCCTCAGCAGTCATGATTCACAAAGACCTGTTCGCAGAGATCGGCCTGTTTGATGAAACCCTGCCCGCCTGCGAAGACTACGACCTGTGGCTGCGCATCACCGCCCGCTATCCGGTGCTTTATTGTGAAGAAGCCCTGATAAAAAAATACGGCGGCCATGACGACCAGCTGTCGCAACAACACTGGGGCATGGATCGATTTCGAATTCGGGCGCTGATTAACTGCCTAAAAAATTGCGCACTCTCAGAATCAGACAGGGCAGCCGCACACAAGGTGCTGGTAAAAAAACTACGCATCCTGCTCAAGGGCGCAGAAAAACATGGCAATCAGGAAGTTATCAATGAATTTAAGCCACTCACAACAATCTGGAACTGATAAAATCAAGGCTCAACAATTTGTAACTACTCAGCGAGTAGTCAAAGTTAACTGTAACGGCTCAGATTGCCTCTGAAATCCGTCAGTTCAAGGCAAAAAATGTGAGTTTACAAGTGTAAATGATCATTTTTTAACACTGAAATGGCGGATTTCAGAGGTGAGCTGAGTAGTTACAATAATTCAGGCTCAAGCCCATGCTTCATATCGTCACCGCCCTGCCCTGTGAGGCAAAGCCACTCATCAAACAGTACCGTCTCAATGGCCGCCAGGCCGAAAATGGCTTTCGCATCTATGAAAACCAGCAGATACGTCTGATCATCGCGGGTATTGGCAAATGTGCCGCAGCCGCTGCCTGTGCCTATCTGCAAGGGGCAGAACCACAAGGCAAACACGCCTGGCTTAATCTCGGCATCGCTGGCCATGGTGATTTGAATATTGGCGAGGCAATAATGGCACACAAGGTCACGGATGCGACAACAGGCAAAAACTGGTATCCCGCCATGCCGTTCAATCATCCCTGTCCAACCGCAACGCTTATCAGTGTTGATCAACCACAAACAGATTATTGTGCCAACACCGCCTATGACATGGAGGCATCTGGTTTTTACGCCACCGCCAGCCGCTTCAACAGCGGTGAATTAGTGCAGGTATTCAAGGTCATTTCCGACAATCATGCCAATTCAGCTGAACAGGTTTCAGCTCAATTAACAGAACAGATAATTGCAGCCAGGCTCGATGATATTGACGCCCTGATCCAGCAACTGTTTAAACTGGAACAACAGCAACAAATGTCACCGGAGATAAAACAGTTTCAACAACACTGGCACTTTAGCGTTTCACAACAACATAAATTACAACGACTATTACAACGTTGGCTGGCCCGCAGTCAAACGGCCATCAAGGCAGATGATTTTAGTAATAAAAAAAACAGCAAGGCCGTGTTACAAGCCCTGGAAAAACAAATCATCGCCTTACCCATGAGCTTTGGTGATAAATGATTCAGACCCTTTATATCGAACAGGCTATCTTCGACCACCCGCGTAGCGTGGCAATACGGCAACGTTTTCCGCAGGCCAGCGTGGTAACGTGTGAACGCTATGGAGAAGTATTCAACCCCAAGGCACAAAATTTCCGCCTGCAAAAACAACAACCATCGCTGATCCTGGCAGAGAAATTTAATAAATTTGTACTCGAAGCACCATTCAGCTACAACATTGGTGGCCAGCGTAACTATTATTTTTCTCACATGCTTAACTGCATCTACGACTGCCGTTATTGTTTTTTGCAGGGCATGTACCGTTCCGCCAATTATGTTTTATTTGTTAACTATGAAGACTTTGACACAGCCATCGAACAGACAATAAAAGAATCAAATCAACCGGCTTATTTTTTCTCTGGTTATGATTGCGACAGCCTGGCGCTGGAACCCGTCACCGGTTTTATCAAGCATACACTGCCGCTGTTTAAAAAATTCGACAATGCCTACATTGAACTACGCACCAAGAGCACCCAGATTCGCAGCCTGCTCGAAATCAATGCCATGCAAAACTGCATCGTCGCCTTTAGCCTTTCACCTGATAACTTAGCCGCCGCACTGGAACACAAAGCACCCTCGCTAAGT
This sequence comes from Gammaproteobacteria bacterium, assembly GCA_024277755.1. Taxonomy (GTDB): domain Bacteria; phylum Pseudomonadota; class Gammaproteobacteria; order Tenderiales; family Tenderiaceae; genus Tenderia. The sequence continues at coordinate 35,466 of JAJRUN010000138.1, forward strand.
AAACGCCTCGATGCACTCGAAAAACTGCAACAGACTGGCTGGCCCATCGGCTTGAGGTTTGACCCAATCATTTATTGTGATGATTATCAACAGATCTATGACGAATTTTTTAAACAGGTTTTTGCACGCATCAATCTGAAACAACTGCATTCAGTCAGCCTCGGTACCTTTCGCATGCCACAGGGATTTTATCGCAACATTGTCAAACTCTATCCTGAAGAGAAACTGTTTGCCGGGCCACTGGCCGAATCACAACCGATGGTTTCTTACGAATCAGAACTGGAACAACAGATGCTGAATTTTTGTCGCGATAAACTATTAGAATTAATACCCGAAGAGAAATTATTTATCTGCCATGATGACATCTAATTCAAGAACTGTTCTGATCAGCGGTGCCACATCAGGCATTGGCCACGCCACCACCAAGCGATTAATTCAGGCAGGCCATCGCGTCATCGGCATCGGCCGTGACTTTAGCCAATGTGACTTTGACGGTAACAGCTTCACAGCCATAGAAATGGATTTGGGCGACATAAAAAAACTGCCCGATCAACTGACTGCACTGGCCAAACAATACCCCGATATTAATGCCATCATCAACTGCGCCGGCCAAGGCCGCTTTGGTTCACTGGAACAGTTCAGCTACAAACAAATCTATAAACTGATGGATCTCAACTTTACCAGCCATGCTTTCGTCTGCCGTGCATTTGTGCCGCAGTTAAAAAAACTAAGCCACAGCAATATCATTTTTATCGGTTCAGAGGCCGCACTGGAAGGCACACAAAAAGGAAGCATCTACTGCGCCAGCAAGTTTGCCCTGCGCGGTTTCGCTCAAGCCCTGAGGCAGGAGTGCGGCAATAGCAATGTACATGTCAGCATCATCAACCCCGGCATGGTCAAAACAAGTTTTTTTGACGATCTTAATTTTGAGCCTGGAAAAGACACAAGCAATTTTATTGAAACCGATGATGTTGCCGCTGCCATAAAAATGATTCTGGATTGTCGCAACGGCACGGTAATCGATGAGATTAATTTATCGCCACTTAAGAAGGTGGTCAGCTTCAAGAAATCTTAATGGAATCAGAAAAAACACGTCTCACGACACCATTAATCTTGCAACAACCGCTTAACCAGCTCGCGACTATCGTCCGGTTTGTCGATCTGGCCGGCGGGTGTCCATGACATATCATTTTCCAGGCGATAGCTGTGTCTGTATTCATGCGGCGGATTACCACCCCAGTCATCAGGGCCAAGCATGGAGAAATAGTTTGAGCCATCACCACGCTGATAAAGGTGGTAGGTTTTACCGGGAATCCGTTTGAAGTTACATTGCGCCTGATGCAATTCCTGATCACGCTGGGCTGTTGTCAAGGCATCACGCGCTTCATCCTGCAGGTGGCGGATCTGATCGGCAATCAACTGCAACTTGGCTGAAACACGGGTATTGATATGACTATCGGCAATAGTAATCTGCTGCGCCAGGTCAACCAGATCAACACTGGCCCCCAGGCGACTGACCGGATAGGGTGCCGAGCGGCCATGCCCCTCATGGATATCGCCCTTGCCTTCATGTTTTTTGTAATCTTTGCTCATTTGCACATTGTAAATAATTTAAACATGGATGTACGTCATTTTAAATCTGCTGCATGTGCACAAGATCAAGCCTGTCACCAAGCTTGGGGATAATCAACTGCCCCACCCCTTGGGCCTTAACCTGCTCTGCCAATGGCTCAATCGCCTGAGGTTCACCATGCACCAAGGCCAGTGGTGGATGCCCTTCAAACTGGCCATACCACTCAAGCAAACTGGCCCGGCCAGCATGGGCAGAAAACCCACCAATAGTATGAATCTTGGCCGAGACGCTGACCTCCTCACCCCACAGATTGATCTGTTTGGCACCATCGACTAAGAGGCGTCCAAGTGTGCCGCGTGCCTGAAAGCCAACAATCAAGACATGGCAATTGCGGCGCCAGATGTTGTGTTTGAAGTGATGTTTAATACGCCCACCGCTACACATGCCACTGCCGGCAATCACAATCGCGCCGCTGCGAATCTGGTTAATGGCCATGGAATCATCAGCACTGCGGCTGATATGCAGGTTTGGCAACGCAAAGGGGTTGCCATTGTGTCGCTGCAGGTTTCTGGTCTCACGATCATATAATTCACGGTGTTTGCTATAGACCTCGGTGGCTTCGATGGCCATCGGGCTGTCAAGAAAAATGGCCCAGCGGTCCAGCTGCCACTTGTCATAATTCAGATTAAAGGCATACAACAGTTCCTGGGTGCGGCCAACGGCAAACGACGGAATCATGATAATGCCTTTGTCGTGTTGTGCATTGAGCAACACCTGTTCCAACTCATCCCAGGTTTCATCCCAAGAGCGGTGATCACGATCACCATAGGTACTTTCCATCAATACCAGATCGGCCTGTTTGATAACCACCGGGTCTCGCAGAATCGGTGCGCCGCGGTGACCCAAATCACCACTGAATACCAGTTTTCGCGTCACCCCTTCATCACTCAACCACATTTCGACAATACTGGAACCGAGAATATGACCGGCATCATTGAGGCGAATTTTTACCCCTGGCAATATTTCAGTTTCAACGCCGTAATCCAGCGGCACAAACTGATCCATCACCAACGCGGCGTCGGCCATAGTGTAAAGCGGCTCAATCAGGGGCAGGTGTTTGCGCTGCCGTTTGCGGTTCTGCCACTCCACCTCGCGTTCATTCAGATACCCCGAATCTTTCAGCAAAATCTTGCACAGATCAGCACTGGCGTGGTGGGTATAAATCGGCCCGTTAAAACCCGCCTTGGCCAATAGCGGCAGACGACCTGAATGGTCAAGATGAGAGTGGGTCAACACCACCGCATCAATACTGTCAATATCAAATGGAAAAGACTGACTGTTGCGCGCCTCGTCTTCCGGCGTGCCCTGGATCAGGCCACACTCCACCAGTAACTGATATCCAGCCACTCGCAGCAGATAACAGGAACCGGTGACCTCCTGGGCTGCCCCCAAAAATTGAAGTTCCAACACAACAGACTCCTTCGATTGCACTACAGCTTCAGTATATGCAATTTATACCTTCTTGCACGCAAACTGTTTAGAGCAACGACTATCAAATCGAAACGGCCCAGTCAGCCTATTACTTATCCACGCCGTAACCACAATTGGCATAACCTTTACAATGAAACGTGTGAATGCTGCTGGTGCGACAGCGATGATACCTAGCCTCACTCTCCCTCACTACCAGCGAACAACACAATCAAGGGTTACAACAAAACACATGAGCCTCTAATCACTGTTGATTTTTTTAGATACAATTGAATTTATCAAAATAGTCCAATTTCTTTGTAAGTAACAACATAGACATAATTAGTCGTTAAGAGATAGCCGATGACACATCTAACAACAGCCAAAAAACCCAAAAAAAACAATCCGCGTTTCAGAAACTCTGGACAAAAGCAGAAAAATTGAAACAGGAAAATGCGTGTTTTCGTGATCGCCTGGATGAGATAATACGGCGTATCAAAACCGATATTGGACCTGCCGAAGAAAAGGCGGCCCGGCAGCAGATCCCCTTGTTAAAGCGTTTGCTGACACTGGGACAACGGAAATCACTGACACAATGGCAGCGGCAGATGCTGGGTGACTGGATTCAGGAGATACTAGAACTGCTGCAAAGTACTGGCCAGCTCAACGAGGACATTGCAGATGATATTTCCCGTTATGACGCGTTTCGTCTCGGCATTGAACTTGATGAGGCCTCCACGATGCCACTGCATGAGCAGTTGCGGGCGCATTTTGAACGGCAAGAAATGCTATTGCAGGAACAAAATGAGGCCCGCCGGAAAGAAATTCACCGTGAAGTTGAAAGAGTCCTGGATCAAACCCTTGGGCCTGAGCCGTCTAAACCGGAACATCGTTGCCAAAACATAGACGACTTATTCCGGGACGAACTCAAAGAAGAACAGCGGCGCCAATACGATGATTATCAAAAGGCACGCAACGCCACCCGCGAAGAGTTACTGGCGGAAATGCTGGTAGAGAGCAGCTTCATGGACGATGAAGAGGATAACGACTTTGATTTTAGTTTTAATCCGTTCAACGCTGGAAAGCCATATGCAGAACAGGATGACAGCGCACTCGTTATCAGTAATGTTGTTTTCACGCGACTGTTTAGCAGCACTGCCGCGCAGTTGCACCCAGACCGTGAGCATGACCCGGATATCCGCGAGGAAAAGCAAGCGCTTATGAGCCAGCTACTCTACGCGCGAAAGCAAGGTGATGTCATGATGATAGTGCAGATGTACCAAGAACATGTCAGTGAAAATGCGGCCTTGCCAAAAACGGATGAAAAGCAGCTGCTCAAGGCGCTGAAGCGACAAGTGGATGAATTGCAATGTGAACAGGAAGAGTACTATTTGGAGTCCCCCCTTCACCACCTGGCATACGAGCGGTTCTATTCCCCCAATCCTGCTAAAACCGATCAAGCATTCAAACATCACATCAAAAAAACAGAAGAGGCCGCCTCTGAGGAAAGTTCATTAGCTCTAAACATAAAATCGCTTAAAACCCTCAAACCACACCTTGAACAACGCTACGATGAACAACGTTTTATTGACCCGCAGGAAGCACTGGATGCGTTTTTTAATTTTGCACGCTGAACGACTTGCTAGTGCAGCGCACGATCGAACCAATCGGCAAGTGCAAGCCATCAGCATTTAAAACTCCGGTCGGCCCTTTAGTTGTTAGAGCTTGAGCGCAATCACTTAGACTGCCCCTCAATAAGGTCAACTGATTATTCTACGATGTCACAAATCCAGCACTGAGCAACTCTTTTGCTGCGACACCGACTTGTCGCTATTCTATATATCTGTTTTTTGCTAAAATCCGCCCCCTCTTTACCGCCCACCAAAGGTACCCCTCCGATGTTTGAACTCCGCGCCAGTCCCGTCGCCAACCTCAAAAATGACCTGCTCTCCGGCCTGACCGTCGCCTTGGCTCTGGTGCCTGAGGCCATTGCCTTTGCCTTTGTCGCCGGGGTTGAACCTTTGGTGGGGCTGTATGCTGCCTTCATGGTTGGTCTGATCACAGCGGCAATGGGCGGTCGCCCGGGGATGATTTCCGGCGCTACCGGTGCCCTGGCGGTGGTCATGGTGGCCCTGGTGGCCGATCACGGTGTCGAATATCTGTTTGCCACAGTGGTATTAATGGGCATCATTCAGGTCGGTGCCGGGGCGCTGAGGCTGGGCAAATTTATTCGCCTGGTGCCCTACCCGGTGATGCTCGGCTTTGTCAACGGCCTGGCCATTGTTATCTTCCTGGCTCAGCTACCACAGTTTCAAACCACAACAGCAAGCGGGGCAACGGAGTGGCTTAGCGGCAGCGCCCTGTTTATGCTGATCGGCCTGATCACCCTGACGATGGCCATCATTCACTTTCTGCCCAAGTTCACCAAAGCGGTGCCTTCGTCACTGGCGGCCATCGTCGTTGTCAGCCTGATCGTAATTGCCTTTAATATTGATGTCCGCACCGTTGGTGATATGGCCTCAATTGCCGGCGGTCTGCCTGACTTCCACATCCCCAGCGTGCCCTTCAATCTGGAAACCTTGTGGATCTGTCTGCCCTACGCCATCATCCTCGCCGCAATCGGCCTGATCGAATCACTGCTAACCCTGACCCTGATCGATGAAATCACCGAAACCCGCGGCCGCGGCAACAAAGAATGTGTTGCCCAGGGCGCGGCCAACATTGCCACCGGTTTCTTTGGCGGCATGGGCGGGTGCGCCATGATCGGCCAGAGCATGATCAACGTAAATTCAGGTGGCCGTGGCCGTCTATCGGGCATCTCGGCAGCGCTGTTTCTGCTCTGCTTCATCCTGTTCGCCAGCAGCCTGATCGAAATAATTCCATTGGCGGCCCTGATCGGCGTCATGTTCATCGTTGTCATTGGCACCTTTGAATGGTCGAGCTTCCGCATCCTCGGCAAGATTCCAAAAACAGACGCCTTTGTTATTATTCTGGTTTCCGGCGTCACTGTCGCCACTGACCTGGCCATTGCCGTAGTCGTTGGTGTCATTGTCTCAGCGCTGGTATTCGCTTGGGATACGGCCAAACGCATGGATGCCGACAGCCACACCGACGAAAGCGGTACCAAAATCTACACCCTGCACGGGCCACTGTTCTTTGGTTCCATCCACAGTTTCAAAAATCTGTTTGACCCACGCAACGATGCTGACGACGTCATCATCGACTTCGCCAACACCCGTGTTTATGACCACTCGGGCATCGAAGCCATCGATGCCGTGGCCGAACGTTACCTCAATGCCGGCAAGAGCCTGCACCTGCGCCACCTCAGCCCCGAGTGCCGTAAACTGCTGCGTAAAGCCGGTAACCTGGTAGAGGCCAATTACATCGAAGATCCCAAGTACAAAGTTGCTGACGACAGCTTGGGTTAATCCTGCTTGACCAGCCTGACCTTTCCGTCGGACTGGTGTGCCCCCCCGGATCAAGCATCATGAACTAGGGTAAAATATTTTAATTTGCTAAAAGGCACCACCATGGAAACCCGCTTCATCACCCAGACAGCTGACCTTGAACAGCTCTGCCAGCAACTCAGCCAGAGTGAATTCGTCACTGTCGACACCGAGTTTGTCCGTGAGCAAACCTATTTCCCGCAGCTGGCCCTGATCCAGATTGCCGACCAGCAAACAATTGCCTGCATTGATCCGCTAGCAATTGATGATATGACCCCGCTCAAACAGCTGTTTAGCAATCCCGCTGTCACCAAGGTGTTTCATGCCGCTGGCCAGGATATGGAAATCTTTTATCTGATCTTCGGCGAACTGCCGCATCCCCTGTTCGACACCCAGATTGCCGCCACAGTGCTAGGCCAGGGCGAGCAGATTGGTTATGCCAACCTGGTAAAAGAGGTACTCGGCGTCGACCTGGACAAAAGCCACAGCCGCACCAACTGGCTGCAGCGCCCTCTCGACCCGAAACAGATCAGCTATGCCGAAGATGATGTTCGCTACCTGAGCCAGCTTTATCCATTGCAATTAAAGGCACTTGAGACCCAGGGACGCAGCGACTGGCTAATCGAAGACTTCGCCAGCCTTGCCAATCCGGCCCGTTACCAATCCGACCCCGGCACAGCCTGGCGCAAAATCAAAGGCCTGAACAAACTAAAGGGACTGCAACTGGCGGTGCTGCAAAAACTCAGCGCCTGGCGCGAACAGCAAGCCATTGACAAAGACAAACCCCGCCGCTGGATTGCCGCCGATATCATCATGCTCGACATCGCCAAGTTACGGCCTAAAAATATCAACGCACTGGAAAAGATTCGCGGCATTCCCGCCAACCTGGTGCAACGCAATGCTGACAAACTATTGCAATGTGTTCGTGATGCCGAGGCCATGCCTAAAGATGAATGGCCCAGCCTGCCACGCCCCAAACGTTTGACCCCAGGGCAGGATGCCTTGGTGGACGTACTGTCAGCGATTATCAAACTCAATGCCCAGCAATATAAGATCACCCCCACTACCCTGGCCAGCCGCAAAGAACTGGAACAACTGGTGCACGGTGAGCGGGAGTTGGCCATCCTCAGCGGCTGGCGCCACCATCATGGTGGTGAACAACTGCTGGCATTTTTGCAGGGAGACTGCCAGCTGCACTCACAGAACAACCAGCTCAAACTGGACTAAACCACAGCATTCGCCGGGGGAAAGAACCGATAAAGATTGATATCATATTGGCCCCACCATATTCGTAACAAAGACAGGAACAAACATGAGCAAACAGGCTATCGACTGGACCATTACCTGCCACTTGGATTATGGCGACAACGGCGCAGTTGCCATTATTCAGCATAAAAATGGCAAGAGCGAAGTCAGCAGCATCACAACCGCTGCGGCCAAGGGCGGCGACTATAACCAGCGACCAGTGTTTCTCGGCGTCAACAATAACAACAAAGCGCTGATTATGGATCCCGAATCCAAACACGTTGAATGCACCACCAGCATGACGGCCGACAGCCGTTACTACTATGCCTACCGTGACAACCAGTCAAACCGTTTCTGGTTTACCAATGACGGCGACAAAGATGGTAACGATACCCTGAACTGTGGCAACGATGGCGGCACGGTGACAGTTGCCGCCAAAAACGGTAACGACGGCGAGATCCTGCAAACATTATTGATTGGCCGAGGCCATCATGTCTCAACTTTTTGTCGCCCAGACCAGCACAATCCGGCGCTGCCGAACCACGCCTTTGTCAGCAACCTGCTTGACGGCACCATTTCAGTAGTTGGCAATGATGAAGATGACAAGGAAAACTTCCTCAAGATCATCACCACCATCAACCTGTTTGATGCCAGTAAAGAAAAAGAAGCGGCCGCAGACTTTCCCAATAATTCCTTCCCGCATGGCATGGAGTTTTCACCTGTCACCCGCAAAATTTACAACCTTAACAATGGTTATGCCTCTGTGGCCGTGATTAACCCCATCAACAACGAAATAGAAACCACCATCCCCATGAAAGTCAGCAGTAATCTGTTACTGAGCCGTTGCGGCAACTTTCTGATTGGCAAAGGCGCTGATCGAAAAGGCAACCCCGATCACGTGATGGGCCGCCTGCAAGTATTGGATGTAAACCAACAAGCCGTGGTTAACTGCTTCGACATTCAAGACTTTTATCCTAGCGTCTACCGTTTCAACCCCGAAGGCGATCGCCTCTACGTGACTGCCGGCGCAACCGGCAAGGGTGCTCAAGCCGACAACCTGCGCACAGATATGGTTCAGGTCTATGACAGCAGCAAACTGCCTGAACTAAAACTGATCAAGGAAATCAAACTGGAAGATTGCAACTCAGGCCGTCGCCCAATTGCCTTCCTGAAACAAAATGGCACTGCACCCCTGGTTTTTGTGCCCAACCCGGATCAAGGCAGCCTGGCTGTGATTGATGGCGACAGCAATGAAGTCATTGAAACCATCAATATCGGCAAAGGCGGTATGAAAGAGTTCAGTTTTTCCTTCTGGCATGACAAAGCCATTTATGGCGGTTAAGCGATTCATCACTGTACCCTGCCTGTCAGGGGCACTCGATTACTATGCAGAGAGATATCATGAAAGCAGTTAAATCTATTATTACCGTC